>NZ_JAGTPI010000082.1:0-23224 GCF_021147825.1 Pseudomonas quasicaspiana | reverse complement strand
GCCATGGATGGCCGGTGGCGGCGGCCCCACGCAGCAATGTCGGATTACGGGTATGCCGAGCGACAGCGAGGCACCCAGTGGTGGGGCAAGAGCGTTTTGCTTACTTTTGCGCTGTTCAAAAGTGAGGCGCTGTAAAAGCGCAACCAATACCAGCCATCACCACAGAAACGGATATGTACCCAAGAACAACCACAGCAGATACCACCGCACCCTGCAAGAACGCCCTAGGACTATGCACCTTTACCGGCTGTCTTTTGCAAATTTGCACTGTTAGCATCGTGACTGTCATCTCTCGCAGCCTATAAAACAAAAACGAACAGGGAGTTTGTAATGACTGCATCTGCTTCAACTGCCCTCAAGACGCTCACCGACAACAGCATTCTGGCCGAAGTGCGCAATCACATCGGCCACCTGACACTCAATCGCCCGGCGGACCTGAACGCCATTGACCTGAGCATGGTGCGCAGTCTTCAGACGCAACTGAACGCCTGGTCCCGGGACGACTCGGTGTACGCCGTGGTCCTGCGAGGTGCCGGAGACAAGGCATTTTGCGCCGGTGGCGATATTCGCTCGCTTTACGACAGCTTCAAAAACGGCGAGCCCCTGCATCAGGCTTTCTTTGCCGAAGAATATGCCCTGGACCTGACCATTCACCGTTATCGCAAACCGGTTGTTGCGCTCATGGACGGTTACGTCCTGGGCGGCGGCATGGGGCTCGTGCAAGGCGCGGACCTGCGAGTGGTCACCGAGCGCAGCCGCCTGGCCATGCCGGAAGTGGCCATCGGGTACTTTCCCGATGTAGGCGGCAGTTACTTCCTGCCGAGAATTCCCGGCGAACTGGGCATTTATCTGGGCGTAACGGGCGCGCAGATCGGCGCAGCAGACGCGTTGTACTGCGGACTCGCCGACTGGTATCTGCAAAGCGACATGCTCGCAGAACTGGATCGCAAGCTCGACCGCCTGCAATGGCGCAATCAGCCGCTCAAGGATCTGCAAGGGGCGCTGGCGAAAGTCGCCAGTCAGCGGTTGCCTGATCCCCCGCTGGAAAAACTGCGGTCCGCCATCGACCATTACTTCGCACAGCCGGACATCACAAGCATCATCGAGCAGCTGCGTGAAGTGAATGTTCTCGACACCCATGCCTGGGCCCTGAACACCGCAAAGCTGATGGACAGCCGCTCGCCCCTGGCCATGGCCGTGACGCTGGAAATGCTCCGGCGCGGGCGTCATCTGTCGTTGGAGGACTGCTTCGCGATGGAGCTGTATCTGGATCAACAATGGTTTGAGCGTGGCGACCTGATCGAAGGCGTACGCGCGCTGATCGTCGATAAAGACAAGAAGCCGCAATGGAATCCGCCCATCGTTAAAGCGTTAAGCGCCGAGCGTGTGCAAAGTTTTTTCAGCGGCCATGGAGATTGAGTCATGCACGATATTGAGCTCACCGAAGAACAAGTGATGATCCGCGACATGGCAAGGGATTTCGCCCGCAACGAAATCGCGCCGCATGCACAAGCCTGGGAGAAAGCAGGCTGGATCGATGACGCGCTGGTCAGCAAGATGGGCGACCTGGGTTTGCTGGGCATGATAGTGCCTGAGGAATGGGGCGGCACCTATATCGACTACGTGGCCTATGCACTGGCGGTCGAGGAGATTTCTGCTGCCGATGCAGCCACCGGCACCCTGATGAGCGTGCACAGTTCAGTGGGTTGCGGCCCGATCCTGAACTATGGCAGCCAGGAGCAGAAGCAAACCTGGCTGGCCGACCTGGCCACTGGACGCGCCATTGGCTGTTTCTGCCTGACCGAACCCCATGCCGGTTCCGAAGCCCATAACCTGCGCACGCGGGCCGTGCTGCAAGGAGATGAATGGGTCATCAATGGCGCCAAGCAGTTTGTCAGCAATGGCAAGCGGGCGCAGTTGGCGATCGTGTTTGCCGTCACCGACCCGGAGTTGGGCAAAAAAGGACTGTCAGCGTTTCTGGTGCCCACCGACAACCCCGGTTACGTAGTGGATCGCTCTGAACACAAGATGGGTATACGCGCATCCGACACCTGTGCCGTCACTCTGAACAACTGCCGCATACCCGCAGCCAATCTGCTTGGCGAGCGTGGCAAAGGTCTGGCCATCGCCCTCTCCAATCTTGAAGGTGGGCGAATCGGCATTGCCGCTCAAGCGCTTGGCATCGCCCGCGCCGCGTTTGAAGCGGCGTTGACCTACGCTCGGGAACGGGTGCAGTTTGACAAGCCAATCATTGAGCATCAGAGCATCTCCAATCTGCTTGCCGACATGCACACCCGCATCAACGCAACACGCTTGCTGGTCCTGCATGCCGCAAGATTGCGCAGTGCGGGCCAACCCTGTTTATCAGAAGCATCACAGGCCAAGCTGTTTGCTTCAGAGATGGCCGAGTCGGTCTGCTCCAAAGCGATCCAGATTCATGGCGGCTACGGCTATCTGGAAGACTACCCGGTCGAGCGCTATTACCGGGATGCCCGCATCACCCAGATCTACGAAGGGTCGAGCGAAATACAGCGGCTGTTGATTGCAAGGGAACTTAAGCATTACTTGATCTGATACTGACGGCGTGGGACCGGCTTAAGCCGGGAAGGCCATATTTCTGACAATCAATTTTCAGTGACGGTAAGGGCATCTTCCCGGCTAAAGCCGGTCCCCCCCATCATCAGGTCAAGTCACCGAGTCAAAACCGTTGACGCCCCAGCAGTGTCACCAGCAACGCTACGGAATCGGCATTGGCCATTATCACTTCGGCGCGTATCAGCGCATCGTCAAGGAATATGTCTCTTGCAGCGTCAAGGTTGGGGGCGTCAGTCAATTTCAGCACCTTGGCCTTGGCTCCGCCATCGGCGGTCTTGATGTCGCGCGAGGTCCCGCTCTCCTCTTCCACCTTGAATAGCTCATCACGAGGGGTCAGATGCGAAAGCCGGCTCTGGACCCTGACCTGCTCCCTCTTCAGGCGCATGCGGTACTCGCCAATATCCTCGAGCAGGTCTAAATACGGTCTGTCCGAGTCCAGATAAGCGATATCTTCCGTTTTCCCGGCAATATGGGAAAGCTCATGAATCAAGGCAGTTGCACGGAAATGGACACCGGCATTAAATCCACCCAACCTCGATTGCGCGGACTTCAGGCGCACAAACGGCGTACCGAAAAACCGCTCACTCAGAAACACTCTTTTCAGCGGATCATCTGTGTAAGTGAATGCGGTGACATCCCGGGAGTCGATTTTGTTGGTGCCCACCACGTAACGTTGTGATGAATGCGGGGAAAGCGTGGGGTCGAGTAGCAGTCGATAAATATCAGTAATCGCCAGTTTAACGGGAATGACAAGCGCATTACTTAACGCCCTGACGCCAAAGAAATCCTTGAAAATTTGCTCGACGCGAGGATCAAGAACACGATTGGGGGGCCGTAGGGTCAGGTTATCAAGGGCGTTCCTGAGGTAGACCCTGGCTTGCCGATGAGCCTCGACCAGTTGCGTGGACTTCAGCGGATACAACCGCTGAATCTCGGCCACCCCATTGGCGTCCACTGTAAAAATATCTTCGACGTTGTAATTAATCATATTGGTCTTGAGTCGAGTCAGCGCCCCGCCGTTACGCCGCCTGCCAACGCCCGTACCAAACATCCAGTGTTGCTGGCCATCAAGGATGATCTGAGGCCCCTCTTCTTCGTCTGCAATAACGTGCCACCCACCGGGTCCGCTCCGCACCTCGTAAACCCTGCCGGACACAGCAGCATATTGCTTGCGGGTCGCAGGATTGTTGAAAACGTGCCGTGTATTATCTTTTTCCAGCTGGCTCAGAGAAACGTCGTGGACCTCAAACTTGCGCAACAGGACTTCAAGGCCCTGCTGCATCTGCGGGTCATACCATTGATGTTCGGACACCTCGTCAGGATCGCTGTCGCTGTCCTGAAGTTGCACTGTGCCCTCACTCAACTGCTGCCCCGTAGTAATCAGCACCAGCAAGGCCGCCGCAAATTCAGCAACAGCCTCACCCCACTGCTTATCCTTGGCTGAGTCCAGCGATGAATGTAATAGATCCTTGGCCTGCCATAAGCTCACCAGCCCGCCGACCCTGCCGGGTAAAAACGTCAGCGACTGCTCCACGCCCAGTAACATCAAATGATGCCAATCAGCGCGGTCGGCCTCAGCCGTACTGACGCTCTTTTTTCTGGCCATGAGCAGCATCACCTCTTGCGCAGCCCGAAACAGACTTAACAGAAAGTTTTCCTGAACCGCCTCGACCTTTAATTGCACCGGGGCTGGGTTAGAGTCGCCCAAATCCGTAAAGCCGCCAGTAACCCAGGAAAGACGAGGGGTCAGAAACCCTCCTCGTTGATAGACAAAACGCACGCTTGGATCCAGACGCTCCAGCACCAACGCTTGTAACTCGGCACTAGTCTGCAACTCGGTTAGAAATTCCCCTTGGCTGGTGTACTCCTTGAAGGTGTAATCAGCGCTGGCAACGACATGCAGAATCCATGGCCCTTTATCCCCATCTTGCGGACCAATCAGATAAATCCCCGTGGCAACATCGGGCAGATAGCCAGGAGCAGGCACCAATTGCAGCGGGCTGAAAATGATGGCTCGTCCGTCTAAAGGGAGTCGGGCGAACCCATCCGGCATATCGATCAGATTTTCGATAAACCCGTAAGCGGTGCTGGTCAATGCGCCCTGGAGCTTTAACTGGAAAGCCATCAGCAGCAATGCACACGGCGCCTGCTCTATAAACTGACCGAGTCGTTCGAGGTAGTCCGGCGAAGTGTCACTGAATTTGCCCTTCAGGTATTGCTGATAACCAGCACCGACATCCAGAGTTCGGGCCATATTGCGCACATAGATAGCATCCAGGGAGGCAGGCAACGGTGTCGCGTTGCTGGTCGAAACACTCAGGGATGCATTCTGGAAACTGGAAAAGTGATTGATGGCGAAATCAGACAGGTTTTCGCTGACTGTGCTGGTTGCCGCAGGAATCGACGAAGGTATCTGCCCAATGCCCACCGGTGCGGCGCTGTAGTGCGTGAGGGTGATCAATATTTGCTCTGGGTCTAGCTGCGCGGCGGGAAAATCCTTTTGTAACCGGTCGCGAACCTGTTCGGCGGTGTATTGATCCAGCGATGCAAGAGAAACCACTCGTTGTCGCGATGTGTAGAGCTGCCAGAAACGCACCAACAGCCCTCTGAATGCTGACATGTCGCTTTCAGGGGCGTTCTTCAGCCAATCAGGCATGAGCCTTCGTAACAGGGTGTACTCAAGCCTACAGGACAACGTGTCAATGACTGTTCGTGACTTGTCATCCGACGCCACCGGAATAAGCATTCTTTTCAGCAGTCCGGCATCGGCCTTCCAGGCAACCGCCGCTCGGTAAGCGGCTTCGATACCAAGGCATTGCCGACTAAGCTCATCCTCGACAATACGCTCGATGAAATCCTCGTCGATCCGCGCCAGATTGATGGTGATGGACGGTACCGCGCTGCGACTGAAAAACGCCAGAAGCCTTGGCTGATCCGACTCTGCGAGCAGGTTCAGCCATCGGTCTCGGGATCCGGGATACGCAAGCCTGGCATTGAGTTCGAGCTGGAGTGCACTGATGCTTTCAAACTCCATGAGGCCGAGCACCGCAGAACATAGCAGCGGCTTGCCATTGCCGCTCAAGGGCTGCTGGAGGACGAACACATTAGTGAGTTGCAAGGGCGGCTGACTACTGTCGTAAATCAGATAAGGAATGGACACTTCGACGGCCTCGAAACCAAATCGCTCACGAAGCTTGAACAGGGGACGGTCCAGCACTTGCTCAAGCATATCCAGCGCGTTTTTACTCACCTCGCTGGATGTGCGGTGCATGCTCAGGGCAAGTCTGATCAGCCCCTCCTGAATCAGGCGCGAGGCATTAGCCGAAATCACTCTGGAACCGCGCACCCGCAATTGCGAACCATAAAACGCCCTGACCTGATCCAGGTACTCCTTGGCAAAGCTCTGCCGGGCGCGGTTCATTACGTGATCGAGCAATTCCGGCGTCAACCATGACAGATGCATGGCGTAAGCAGAATCAGGTGGATCGACGTACACCTTGCAATCCTCAGGCACCGTGGTCTCGCGATGCCCTGTGACCCGATCCAGAAGCAGCACGGATAAACTCACAACGCTGCCATCGTCATCGCGAAACCACATGCGCTGGGCATCCACGGCACCACTGTGCAATACCGAAAAATATCGATTCAGGAGTCTGCGAGCGCATTCAGAAACGGTTGGGTGAGCATCGAAAATACTGTCGACCCGCATGCGTGCATCACGCAGGTAAGTTGCCCACAGCAGCGGCGCAGCCTCGCTGGCATCCTTGATCTGGATACCCAATGCAGAAATTCTCGAAGGTGAACTGAAGCTGGTCCAGAGCTGCTCGGATCCCGCCAGCGCCTCGCTCCACTGTGTTGTCTCACCGGCGATGACCAGACGTGGGTCAATCAGATACCGAATATCCAGTGCAACCTCGAGGGATACCGAGGCTTGAGCGGGGGACTTGAAGGCAGATTTCAGGATGCCGGCAAGGTTGCGCTTTTGTAGTGCAATCGCTGAATCGGCGAGCCTTATGAGTGGAGTCTTGTTCACCGGGTCCAGCCTCAGGTGAACCGCGCCTTGAGCACGCAACAACTTGTCATCGTCGAGCGATGTGTAGTCAAACATTTCGGTGCGGCCCTCGATACCGGCGAAATGCTCAGCCACCGCGCCTACGCTATTGAACCTTCGTAAGCCGCGTTTAGCGCAATACAGGAAAATATCCGACAGCAGCTCAGAGGTGAATCCGATCAACACGACGCCCGCCAGCTTGAGCGGTTCCGCATCGCGTATCGCGACCGAAACCCGCGACATTTCCAAGCTGCCTGATACTCGCCCATCTGCCTGACACAGAGTCTTGAGTTCAGCATATTCAGCAACGGTGACCGTGCAGTCCTGCCGGGCATTCAGCAAATGATGTCGAAAACAACCGATGTATGCCTGACCGAGCACATCACGACGAGTCATACCGTCCACTACCCAGGTGCGCCAGTAATCATCCAGAAGGTTTTCATAAACACCGGTCAGAGTGCCTGAAACCCGGGTGACCGCTCGCTGCCATGAGCTGGCTGCTTCCCCCGTCAGCTCATTGCCTTCGATGTCCAGCCATTGCTGTCGTATTCCGCTGATCAAAGGCGTGCCACAAAAACCCCGTATTGCAACATCAACGAGCGTCTGCGTACCCAGAATGGCGCCTTTTTGTGTGCCGTTATCAGCCTGCTTGATCTGCGCGATATGGGTGAGCACGTTAAGCTGCGAGCCAGGAAAACGAGTGGCAACCTCTTGCTTCAGAGCTTCGCCCACGGCGGCGCGTAGTGACGGCAAACGCTGCAGGCAACGTGACAGCTGCTCAAGTTGCTGCGCTTGCTGATCGACGATCGAGAGCATCCGGTGACCGGACACATCACCTTCGATGTGCTCGTATTCGAATTGTGCCGGGTCGCCACTTCGCAGACCGAACCGCGCGGTTAACCCGGCCACCAGTTCCTGACGAGTGCTGAATCTCTCTACGCCATTGAGGGGGCTACAGAGATAAACGTCGGGGGTGAGATTCGTGGCGTCGCTGATCAACAATGCGCCCGCCAGCTCAGCGTGTATCAGCCCGTCGTCACCGCGGGACAATCGATCAACCCGCGGCGCGCTCGTCTGGTCGTCCCCGGGCTGGACGAGCAGTTCAAGCCACCGGGCCTGCTGGTCGGTGATGCGCCCGGCTTCAAGCGCATCGGCAATGTCCAGCGGCAAGCGCGAACTGAGCGACCCGGAATAGAACCAGGGTGAATCTGTAGATGACATGACAAGTTCCTTTTGCAATGAAAACCCACCGCCTCTCTGGACGATGGGTTGAAAGAGCAAAGGAGCTTATCGGGGGTTAAATCATTGCAGACGGTACATAAAGCAGCGCACGCCCAACTCTGTCGGATCAGGCCTTGTGGTTCTGCTCAACCCAGGCGGCATAGGCATCGATGAAAGTTTGCAGGAAAGGCCTGGTCTGCTCGGACAGGGTTCCCGCCGCATCAAAAAATGAACCGGCGTTGCCCAGGTAAGCTTCGGGCTGTTGCAGGCACGGCACGTTGAGGAACACAAGCGACTGGCGCAAATGATGATTGGCGCCAAACCCTCCAATGGCGCCAGGCGAAGCGCTGATCACGGCACCGGGCTTGCCACTCCAGGCGCTTTTGCCGTACGGACGCGAGCCCACGTCAATAGCATTCTTCAGAGCACCTGGAACCGATCGGTTATATTCCGGCGTCACGAACAGAACGCCGTCGGCCGCGCTGATTTGCTGACGGAACGCCGTGTAGCTTTCAGGGCTTGAAGTAGCCGTGTCGATGTCTTCGTTATAAAGCGGCAAATCGCCGATTTCGACGATCTTCAGTTGCAGGTTGGCCGGAGCCAGATCGGCGAGGGCCAGTGCGATCTTCCGATTGATCGAATCAGCACGCAGACTGCCCACTACCACGGCGATTGAGTAAACCTGACTCATGGATATTTCCTTCAACGTATGAAAAGAGCCATTAGTTATAGATCAAGTCGGGGCCAAGGTGCAGATTGCATTGCCGCGATAGAGCATTAAACATCACAAACAGCATAAAACCCGGCCGAGATTATTTTTTAATCGCGGGAAAACTCCGCGTCCAAACAGCGGTCTACTTCGCTTGATTGCGCACTGCGCACTGCGTTCTGTCCGAGTCATGCAGGATATGAACCCGGCGCTCGATGCGCAGTGTTAGCATGCAACAGTAAACATGCGGTTATCTTCAGAGGTTACAAAGCAAATGGCTTCAATCAAGGTTGGACAATTTCATGCACGCGATGCCGAAGGCCGTGTTTATTCGGTGCATGAGTTCCGGGAGCAACTGTCTGAAGCTAGTGGCACGGAGCCTGTTTCAATCTACAAACTGGCGATTGGAGACCGCGTCAACCATCTGGGTGGCGATGAGTTTCAGTTGGTCCAGTCCGGTATTACCATGACGCGTACGTCCTGATAGCACGAGCGCCGTTCTTACGATCGCTTGAGATGTGCAGGGGATTGCTGTGTGCCCTGACACAGGGCTGTTGTGAAGCAAACATTGGACCTGTAGGAGCTGCCGAAGGCTGCGATCGCGGTGTGTCAGGATGGATGCTTCGCAGCCTTCGGCAGCTCCTACAGAAAACGCGTTTCAATCCAGTAGATTGCATTCTGTTTGATAAGAGCAGCTTTAGTTGCGATCAAACCATTGCATCCACAACATCTGCGCAGTCAGAACGCCCACCTCCAGGCTAAAGCCTGGTCCTACAGGGTCGGTCAACTGAGCAACAGATACCAGAAGATCGCGGACTCACGGGTCTGAGGATCGATGGCGCGGTATCGCAGATGATCTACCCCACCGACAACGAATCCATATCGCTCATATAACCGGCAAGCCGCAAGGTTGTTGTTCTGGGTTTCCAGCATGATGCCTGGCAGATCCTGCTTGCGCGTCCAGAACTGCGCCACATCCAGCAATGCCCTCGCCACACCGTGACGGCGCGCTGATGCATCGACAGCCAATTCATCGACGTGCGCATAACCGTTCCAGTGGCGACTCAGGACCATGTGTCCGACGGCGCGCTCGCCCAGCCAGGCAACCATCACCGTACTGTCGGCGGCGTCCCGATAGTCGCAGAACTCCTGAGAGTCGATGCCATAGTTTTTGCTGTAGGGCTCGACCGCTTCGACCTGCCATTGATCAACACTCAGCCCCACTTGCACCGCCGCATAACCACTGACGGTGAATGTGAATTCGCTGTTGAGGATGTAGTCCTCGAAGCATTCGTCTGCAACGCGAATACTCAGTGCCGGATTAGCCAAAGTCGTGAGTCCATTCAGTTGCCAATGAATCGGTCGAGCGGTGTGTTACGCCTGTCGGGCAGCGGCTGCGGCTTCCTGCAACTGCACCCACAACGCCGGGGCACCAGCAGCCTTGGCGATGGCCGCCATACGCACGTCATGCTCGGCGAGGTCGTTTTCACTTGCACGGATGACACGGCATGGCTGACGGTCAGCTGGCAAACGACGAATTTCGGTCGCCGTATTACCTGAACCTTCACCCGACCCGTTGCCGTCACTGGCGTTACCAGCCAAGGACAGGCTGGTCTGGCCGCCAGTCATGGTCAGATAAACGTCAGCAAGAATCTCGGAGTCGAGCAAAGCGCCGTGCAATTCACGGCCCGAGTTGTCGACGCCATAACGTTTGCACAACGCATCGAGGCTGTTGCGCTGACCCGGGTGACGCTCGCGAGCCATCATCAAGGTGTCGAGCACGGTGCAGTGCTGAGTGATATCAGCCCTGTCCTGCTGACCGATCAAGGCAAATTCGTTGTTGATGAAGCCAACGTCGAACGCCGCGTTATGAATGATCAGTTGCGCGCCTTTGATGAATTCGAAGAACTCATCCGCGACTTCGGCGAAGCGCGGCTTGCCGACCAGAAATTCGTTGGTGATACCGTGGACGCCGATAGCGCCTTCATCACTTTCCCGGTCTGGTTGCAGATAAACATGGAAATGCCGCCCGGTCAGGCGACGGCCCATCAGTTCGACGCAACCAATCTCGATGACCCGGTGGCCATCGGTGACCGGCATACCGGTCGTTTCGGTGTCGAGTACAACGCTACGCATGTTTGATGCCTCTTACTTCATCCACACCACGGTTAGCCAACTGGTCGGCCCGCTCGTTGCCGGCGTGACCAATGTGGCCGCGCACCCATTTCCAGGTCACGGTGTGGCGATTGACTTGTTCATCCAGCAGTTTCCAGAGATCGGCATTCTTGACCGGCTCCTTGGCAGCCGTCTTCCAGCCGCGCTTCTTCCAGTTGACCATCCACTCGGTGATGCCTTTCATCACGTATTGAGAGTCGGTCACCAGCAGAACTTCGCAGGGACGCTTGAGCTCTTCCAGGCCTCGAATCGCGCCCAGCAGCTCCATGCGGTTATTGGTGGTATTGGCTTCGCCGCCCCACAGTTCCTTTTCAACGCCCTTGCAGACCAGCAACGCGCCCCAGCCGCCAGGCCCGGGGTTGCCCTTGCAGGCGCCATCAGTGAACAGTTCAACGGTATCGCTCATTACAAACATCCAGAATGGGTTGGCTTTGCTATTCAGGCTCGCACGTGTCGCGATTGACCTTGGCCATGGGCAGCGGGATCAGCTTGCCCATCGGCTCGCGGCGTAATTCCCGCAAAGGTCGCAATCCTACCACCAGCTTGCGTGCAACTAATAAATAGAAGCCACCGCCGGGGCTTTGCCAGCCATCGCCAAGACGCTCAAGACCGGAAAGACGCGCTTGCCAGCTCGCGGAAGCAAGCGGCGGACGATAGCACCCGAAGCGGCGCTTCTCCAGTGCGAAGCCCAGCAGATTCAGCCAGTCGGCGACCCTTGACGGGGAAATGCAGCGCGCTTTGTGCAACGCATCCTTGGCAAAAACATGGCGCAACCCCCAGGCGCTCCAGGGGTTGATACCCACGATCAACAGATGCCCGCCGGGCCGCACGCTGCTGGCCGCCTCGCGTAACAACCCATGAGGCGACAGGCAGAAATCCAGGCCGTGCTGCATGACCACAACATCGGCGGCATGCTCACTGAGCGGCCAGGCCTGCTCTTCACAGACAATCTCAACGCCCGGCAGAGGTGCGCCCAGGCGCACATTGCGCTGAACCTGGTGTGCCGCAGGCGGGGTTTCGGCCGAAGGGCCGTAATGCACCAGATAGCCACCAAAAAAGCGCCCGAGTTCTTCTTCCAGAATGCGTCGCTCTTCCTGCAATAAAAGCTGGCCCAACGGGCCTGACAGCCAGTCGCGTGCCGAACTGATCAGCGCCAGCCACTCAGGATCAGCCTGCGCGAATGCTTCATCTGTCATGTGTGATCCTCGCATCGAGCGTCATCAGACTCTAAGATGCCTTATTGTTTCCAGCTAAGCGAACTGCGCCATGATACAGATTGATGCCCTGCCGGCTTTTACCGACAACTACATCTGGTTGTTACAAGATCCTTCCAGCAAACGCTGTGCGGTAGTGGATCCGGGCGACGCTGCGCCGGTCATCGAATGGCTGGAGCAACATCCGGACTGGACCCTGAGCGACATCCTGATCACTCACCATCATCACGACCATGTCGGCGGCGTCGCGCAGCTTAAACAGCTCACCAGCGCCCAGGTATCCGGTCCAGCGACAGAAAACATTCCTGCGCGAGACATCAGCCTTGTCGATAAGGATCGGATCAACGTGCTTGGACTGGATTTCGAAGTCATCCTCGTTCCTGGTCACACTCTTGGCCACATCGCGTTTTACCACGCCAGGCCAGAGAAGCCGTTGCTGTTCTGTGGTGACACATTGTTTGCGGCGGGCTGTGGACGCCTGTTCGAGGGCACACCGGTACAAATGCACCAGTCGCTGGGCCGTCTCAACGACCTGCCGGACGACACGCTGGTGTACTGCACCCACGAATACACACTGAGCAATCTGCGTTTCGCACAAGCGGTCGAACCGCACAACACCCATATTGCAGAGCGTCTGACGCAAGTGACGCAATGGCGAAGTGAAAATCGCATCAGCCTGCCATCAAATCTGGCACTGGAACGTCTCACAAACCCATTCATTCGTACCAGTGAAACATCTGTTAAACAAAAAGCAGACGAACGGACCGGGACCGATAATCAGTCGCCAAGCGAGATTTTTGCTGCCTTGAGGGCTTGGAAGGACACGTTCTAAAAAGCGCGTTCTTGAGCACAAAATCGTTGAAAGGTTGACCATTGGCAGGTGGGTTTCTAGAATCGCCCGACATTTTCGCCTGGAACTATCTCCCAGCCAATGTCGTCATCTATACGCAGAACCATTAATTCAGACGCATTGACCCGGTTAGCTCAGGCTATTGCCGTAGCCGTGAGCGCCACGCTTGCCGGCTGCCAGACCACTAGCCACGTCGAACCCAGCAGTAGCCACCGCACGCCCAATCTGGCTGCGGGCATCAAGCAAAAGCCGATCTTTCTCTCTCATAAACCTGCCCCACTCGCGCCCCCGCAAGATGTCTGGGAGCGCATGCGTCAGGGTTTCCAGTTGCAACAAGGCAACGGCCTTAACCCTCGCATTGACCAACAACGCCTCTGGTTCGCCAACAACCCGTCGTTCCTCGAGAACGCAGGCGAACGCGGCAGCCTGTACATGCACTACATCGTTGAACGCCTCGAAGAGCGCAATATGCCACTGGAGCTGGCGCTCCTTCCGGTCATCGAAAGCGCCTACAACCCCATGGCGGTTTCTCGCAGCCAGGCAGTAGGTCTGTGGCAGTTCATCCCGTCTACCGGGCGTTATTTCAATCTGCGTCAGACCAGTTTCTACGACGGCCGCCGTGACATTCAGGCATCCACCGTTGCTGCACTGGATTACCTGACGCGCCTGCACGACATGTTCAACGGCGACTGGCTTCTGGCTCTGGCGGCTTATAACGCGGGTGAAGGCACGGTCAGCCGCGCGATTGAGCGTAACGACAAGCTTGGCCTGCCAACCGACTACTGGAATTTGCCCCTCCCGCAGGAAACCAAGGACTACGTGCCCAAGCTGCTGGCGCTGTCCCAGGTGGTGCTTGCACCCGAGGCCTACGGCGTAAACCTCAATCCTATCGCCAACGAACCGTATTTCGACGTTGTGGAACTGAACCAGCGCGTCGACCTGTCCAAGGTCGCCGCGATGGCCAACATCGACGAAGACGAGCTGATCCAGCTCAATCCCGCTTTCAAGAAACGCATGACCATCGACGGCCCCAAACATCTGCTGGTGCCAACGGCCAAGACGCAATTGCTGACCGCCAGCCTGTCGAACATGAAACCTCAGGAGTTGGTGGACTGGCAGCAGTACCGGGTCCGCAAGGGCGACACACTGGCCAGCCTCGCCAGCCGCTATCAGGTTTCAGTCGATTCGCTGAAGCGCACCAACGGGCTGTCCGGCAACAATTTGCGTCTGGGGCAATCGTTGAGTATTCCGACCCAGCCGGGCATGACGCCTTCAAAACCTGTGTTCGAAGAGCTGGCGCGTAACGAAAAACCAGCTCGCAGCAAGAATTACACGGTCAAGAGCGGTGAAAACCTGTCAATCATCGCCAAGGCGAACAAGGTCGACGTCAAGGATCTGCAGCGCTGGAACAAGCTTTCCGGACAGAACCTGAAGGTCGGTCAGACGCTGGTTTTGCAGGACAACAGTGTGAAAGCCAAGAGCACGGCGACCGCCAGTGCAGTACCGGCTGACAAGAAGTCCATGCAGTACAAGATCCAGAAAGGCGACTCGATGTACCTGGTTGCCAAGCGCTTCAACGTAGAGATGCAACATCTCAAACGCTGGAACCCGCGCAGCGGTTCGGCACTCAAGCCAGGCCAGACGCTGACTGTTTATCTGCCGCATTGATGCATCCTCTAGCCCGCCTCGGACCACCCTCCGGGCGGGTAAGCAATGCTGTATCAAGCTTCACTCGAAACCTGTGGGGGCGGATAAAGTCGCCGCAGATGTCAGGGATATCGCGTCCAGCCTTATCGCGGGCAAGCCTCGCTCCCACAAGTCATCTCCCCCGCAAACGTCTCGCTCAACTGCAACCCTTTTTCCTGTCGATACAAGCTGTTACTGTTGACGACCCAAAAGCCCAAGCCGTCTGGATCGTGATACGTCCCTTCCTGCTCATCATCAGCCTGGCCTTGAGCTTTCCCGTCTACGCGGCCATCAGCGAGAGTCATGGCTACGCGCAGTTCGGTGTCCTCAAGTATCCAGCCAGCTTTACGCATTTCGACTGGGTAAATCCCGAGGCGCCGAAGGGTGGCACCTTGCGAATGATGGCTTTCGGTTCATTCGACACGCTCAACCCTTACACTTTCAAGGGCAGCAGCCCGATTTCAACGGCCAACTTCCTGCAATACGGCATCAATGAGCTCAACGAGCCATTGATGGTGGGCACCGGGCAATACGATCCTTCCGGCGACGAACCGACGTCAAGCTATGGCCTGATCGCGCAAAGTGTCGAGTTCAGTGAGGATCGCAGCTGGGTAGTCTTCAACATCCGCCCGCAAGCCCGCTTCCATGACGGCAAGCCAATCACGGCCTATGACGTTGCGTTCTCCTATCGCACCCTGCTCAAAGACGGCCATCCCCAGTACCGCACTGCCCTGCAGGAAGTGCAGCGGGTCGACATTCTCAATCGCCACCGTATTCGCTTCGTCTTCAAACGCACCGGCAACCCCCTGTTGATCCTGCGTTTGGGCGAATTGCCGGTGCTGCCGCAACACTATTGGAAAGACCGTGACTTCAAGGCCACGACATTCGAGCCGCCACTGGGCAGTGGGCCTTATCGGATTACAAAGGTGCAACCCGGTCGCCAACTGGTCTTCGAAAGGGTGAAGGACTACTGGGGCAAGGATCTGCCGGTCAATCGCGGCAAGTACAACTTTGATCGGGTTGAAGTCGAGTTCTACCGCGACAGCGACGTCGCCTTCGAGGCATTTAAAGCAGGCGAGTTCGACATCTACATCGAGCATCAGGCCAAGAACTGGTCCACAGGCTACAACTTCCCGGCTGTAGCCAATGGCCAGGTGATCAAGGCACAGATAGAGCACAAGATTCCGACCCAGACTCAGGGCCTGTTCATGAACACCCGGCGCGCAATGTTCGCCGACGCCCGGGTGCGTGAAGCACTGGGACTGATGTTCAACTTTGAATGGACCAATCGCACCCTGTTCAGCGATGCCTATTCGCGCACCACGAGTTACTACCCCAACAGCGAGTTTTCCGCGACGGGTCTGCCTACCGGTGCCGAATGGTTGCTGCTATCAGCTTATCGCGAGCAATTGCCGCCAAGCCTGTTCACCCAGCCGTTCACCGTGTCGAAAACCGACGGCGGCGGCATCCCCCGTGAAACCCTGCGTAAAGCGCTGAAGCTGTTTGGCGAAGCAGGCTGGAAGCTCTCGGACCACGGACTGGTGAACGCCAAGGACCAGCAAATGCGCTTTGAGATCCTGCTGGTCAACCCAAGCCTTGAGCGTATCCAGCAGCCGTTTATTGAAGACTTGCGCCGGATCGGCGTTGACGCCCGCTTACGTACGGTCGACCGTGCCCAATACAAGCAGCGGCTGGACCAGTTCGATTTCGACATGATCAGCATGACCTTGACGCAAACCCTTAGCCCCGGCCTGGAGCAGTGGCAGTATTTCCACTCGAGCCAGGCCGCCATAAAGGGCAGCAAGAATTACGCGGGCGTGGCCAGTCCGGTGGTCGACGGACTGCTCAATCAACTACTCGCCGCGCAGACACGGGACTCGCAAGTGGCAGCCGCGCGCGCGCTGGATCGAGTCCTGCTGTCTCAGCACTACATGATCCCCAACTGGTACTTGAACAATCATCGCCTGGCGTACCGCAACCGGTTCGCCATGGTCACCACCCCGCCCTATACCCTGGGTTTGCGTGCGTGGTGGATAAAGCCTCTGGAGAAGACCCAATGAACCCGTTGCGTTCCCTGCTCAAGCAGGCTGGCGGCCTGTTGCTGGTCGGCATTGCCTGCACCGCCCAGGCTGCGCCCCAGCACGCCCTGACGCTGTATGACGAAGCGCCGAAGTACCCGGCCAACTTCAAGCACTTTGACTATGTGAATCCAGATGCGCCCAAGGGCGGCACCATTCGCCAGGCAGGCTTTGGCAGCTTCGACAGTCTCAACCCGTTTATCAACAAGGGCGCGCCCGCTGAAGACCTCGGCCTGATCTACGACACACTGGCCCGTTCCAGCCTCGACGAGCCGCTTACAGAATACGGCCTGATCGCGGGCAAGATCGAAAAAGCGCCGGACAACACCTGGGTGCGCTTCTACCTGCGCCCCGAGGCACGCTTCCATGACGGCCACCCCATCCGTGCCGAAGACGTGGAGTTCACCTTCAACACCCTCATCAAGGACGGCGCCCCGATGTACCGCGCCTATTACGCAGGCGTCGAGAAGGTGGTCGTCGAGGACCCGCTGCGGGTGCTGTTCAAATTCAAGGATAGCCACAGTCGCGAGTTGCCGTTGATCCTTGGCCAGTTACCGGTACTGCCCAAGCACTTCTGGGCCACTCGCGAGTTCAACAAAGGCAACCTTGAACTCCCGTTGGGCAGCGGCCCTTACAAAGTCGCCGAGGTTAAAGCCGGGCGCTCGGTGCGCTACGAACGGGTGAAGGATTATTGGGCCAAAGACCTGCCGGTCAACCGTGGCCAGTACAATTTTGACGTGATGAACTACGACTACTATCGCGACAGCGACGTGGCGTTGCAGGCACTGAAAGCCGGTCAATACGACTATCGCCTGGAAAATACCGCGAAGAACTGGGCCGCGGCCTACGACATCCCGGCCGTGCGCGAAGGTCGGTTGATCAAGGAAGAGCTGCCCAACGGCAACCCGCAGGGTATGCAGGGCTTCGCAATGAATTTACGCCGCCCGGTGTTCCGGGACCCGAAAGTGCGTGAGGCGCTGACCCTGCTGTTCGATTTCGAATGGACCAACAGACAGTTGTTCAACGGCTCCTATACGCGCACCAAAAGCTACTTCGACAACTCCGAAATGGCCTCCAGCGGCCTCCCCTCTGGTGAGGAGCTGAAACTGCTCGAACCTTTGCGCGGCAAGATTCCTGATCAAGTGTTCACGGATGAATTCGTGCTGCCAACCACCGACGGCAGCGGCATGATTCGGCCGCAAATGCGCCGTGCTTATCAGTTGCTGCAAGAAGCCGGCTGGCGCATCAAGGACGACCATATGACCGATGCGCAAGGCAACCCGGTCAAGCTGGAGTTCCTGATGGCGCAGACTGCCTTTGAGCGGGTCATGCTGCCTTACAAGCGCAACCTCAAGGACCTTGGTATTGAACTGACCATCCGCCGCGTGGATGTGGCCGAGTACATGAACCGCTTGCGCTCGCGGGACTTCGACATGATTGTCAGCAGTTTTCCGCAATCCTCGTCGCCGGGTAACGAACAACGTGAGTTCTTCCATTCGGTCAGCGCCGACCGCACCGGCAGCCGCAATTTCATGGGTCTCAAAGATCCGGCGGTCGATACCCTGGTGGACGGCCTGATCAACGCAGACTCCCGGGAAAGCCTGATCGCCCATACCCGTGCCCTGGACCGCGTGCTGCTGTGGGGCTTCTACATGGTGCCCAACTGGCATATCAAGAGCTGGCGGATCGTTTATTGGGATCACCTGGCGCATCCGCAGGCGAAAGCCCTGTCGGATATCGGCCTGTCCAACTGGTGGGTAAAACCGGATGTGAAACCTGCACCGCCGCAGCAGCCGGTTCCCGATGCAGACGCCGAGAAGGAGGAGCGCTGACATGCTGGCTTATATCCTGCGGCGCCTGCTGCTGATCATCCCGACGCTGTTCGGCATCCTGTTGATCAACTTTGTGATCATTCAGGCAGCCCCTGGCGGGCCGGTAGAGCAAATGATCGCCAAGCTCGAAGGCTTCGAGGGCGCCACCACCCGAATCGCTGGCGGCGGCTCAGAAGTCTCGGTGGCCGGTTCCAACTACCGCGGGGCCCAAGGCCTAGACCCGGCCCTGGTGAAAGAAATCGAAAAGATGTACGGCTTTGACAAGTCAGCGCCGGAACGTCTGTGGATCATGATCAAGAACTACGCCCATCTGGATTTCGGCGACAGCTTCTTCCGTGACGCCAAGGTCGTCGACCTGATCATCGAAAAGATGCCGGTGTCCATTTCCCTCGGGTTATGGAGCACGCTGATCATGTACCTGGTGTCGATCCCGCTGGGGATCGCCAAAGCCACCCGACATGGCAGCCACTTCGACGTCTGGACCAGCTCGGCAATCATCGTCGGGTACGCGATCCCGGCCTTCCTGTTCGCCATCCTGCTGATCGTGCTGTTTGCCGGAGGCAGTTACTTCGACTGGTTCCCGTTGCGCGGCCTGACCTCGAACAATTTCGACGAGCTGAGCGCGGGCGGCAAGATTCTCGATTATTTCTGGCACCTGGTGCTGCCAGTTACCGCACTGGTGATCGGCAACTTCGCGACCATGACCCTGTTGACCAAAAACAGTTTTCTCGACGAGATCGGCAAGCAGTACGTGACGACCGCGAAGGCCAAGGGTCTGAGCAACAATCGCGTTCTCTACGGCCACGTGTTCCGCAACGCAATGCTGCTGGTGATTGCCGGTTTCCCGTCGGCGTTCATCGGTATTTTCTTTACCGGTTCACTGCTGGTGGAAGTGATTTTCTCCCTCGACGGCCTGGGCCTGATGAGTTTCGAAGCCGCCATCAACCGCGACTATCCCGTGGTGTTCGGTACGTTGTTTATCTTCACCCTGCTGGGGCTGGTGGTGAAACTGATCGGGGACATCACCTACACCCTGGTGGACCCGCGCATCGACTTCGAAAGCAGGAAACATTGATATGAAGTTGTCTCCTCTGAATCGCCGACGCTTCGAGCGTTTCAAGGCCAACAAGCGCGGCTGGTGGTCGCTGTGGCTGTTCCTGATCCTCTTCGTTCTGAGCCTGGGCGCGGAACTGATCGCCAATGACAAACCACTGGCCATTCGATACGACGGCGCGTGGTACTTCCCGGTGCTGGAACGCTATCCGGAAACCACCTTTGGTGGCGAATTCCCCCTGGAAGCCAATTACAAAAGCCCCTACATCAAGGAACTGCTTGAGGCCAAAGGCGGCTGGACGTTGTGGGCACCGATCCCGTTCAGCTACCAGAGCATCAATTACGACCTGAAAGTCCCGGCCCCTGCCCCGCCCTCCGCGGAAAACCTGCTCGGTACGGACGATCAGGGTCGGGACGTGCTTGCCCGGGTGATCTACGGCTTCCGGATTTCGGTGCTGTTCGCCCTGACCTTGACGATACTCAGCTCGATCATCGGCGTCATCGCCGGTGCTTTGCAGGGGTTTTACGGCGGCTGGGTGGATCTGGTCGGGCAACGCTTTCTGGAAGTCTGGTCCGGGTTACCGGTGCTGTATCTGCTGATCATCCTGGCCAGCTTCGTGCAGCCCAACTTCTGGTGGTTGCTGGGCATCATGCTGCTGTTTTCCTGGATGAGCCTTGTGGATGTGGTCCGTGCCGAGTTCCTGCGCGGGCGCAATCTGGAATATGTACGCGCAGCCCGTGCACTGGGCATGGAAAACGGCGCAATCATGTTCCGCCATATCCTGCCCAATGCCATGGTCTCGACCATGACCTTCATGCCGTTTATCCTCACCGGCGCCATCGGTACCCTGACCGCGCTGGACTTCCTTGGCTTTGGCCTTCCTGCCGGGTCGCCGTCACTGGGCGAACTGGTTGCCCAGGGTAAATCCAACCTGCAAGCCCCATGGCTGGGCATCAGCGCGTTCGCGGTACTGGCCCTGATGTTGAGCCTGCTGGTGTTCATCGGCGAATCCGCCCGCGATGCTTTCGACCCAAGGAAATGAAATGAACAATGACAATCTGATCGAGATCCGCGATCTGGCCGTCGAGTTCGTGTCCGGCGAAGGCTGTCAGCGCGTGGTCGAAGGCATCAATTTTGACATTCGCCGGGGCGAAACCCTGGCGCTGGTGGGTGAGAGTGGCTCCGGCAAATCAGTCACCGCGCACTCGATTCTGCGCCTGCTGCCCTACCCGCTGGCTCGCCACCCGAGCGGCACCATTCGCTACGCCGGTCAGGACCTGTTGACCCTGGACGAGAGAAAGCTGCGCAAGATTCGCGGCAATCGAATCGCGATGATCTTCCAGGAACCGATGACTTCGCTCAATCCATTGCAGTCGATCGAGAAGCAGATCAACGAAGTTCTCGGTCTGCACAAAGGCCTGACCGGCAAGGACGCGACCCGCCGTACCCTTGAGCTGCTGGAGCTGGTGGGCATTCCGGAACCAGAAAAACGCCTGAAAGCCCTGCCCCATGAGTTATCGGGCGGCCAACGGCAACGGGTGATGATCGCCATGGCCCTGGCCAACGAGCCGGAACTGCTGATTGCCGACGAGCCCACCACCGCGCTGGACGTGACGGTGCAGCTGAAAATCCTCGAACTGCTCAAGGAATTGCAGTCGCGTTTGGGTATGGCATTGCTGCTTATCAGCCATGACTTGAACGTTGTGAAGCAAATAGCCAACCGCGTATGTGTCATGCAGCGCGGTTGCATCGTCGAACAAGCGTCCTGTGACGAATTGTTTCGTTCGCCCCAGCATCCGTATACCAAAATCCTGCTCAGCGCAGAGCCCAGTGGCGGCCCGGCAGCCAACCCGGCTGGCGCACCGCTGCTGGAGGTTGAGGATCTGAAGGTCTGGTTTCCGATCAAGAAAGGTCTGTTCAAAAGGACCGTTGATCACGTCAAGGCTGTGGACGGCATCCACTTCAGTCTGCCCAAAGGGCAGACGCTGGGGATTGTTGGTGAAAGCGGCTCGGGCAAATCGACGTTGGGCCTGGCAATTCTTCGCCTGATCGGTAGCAAGGGTGTCATACGTTTTCAGGGCGAGACGCTAGACTGCCTGTCGCAGCAACAGATTCGTCCGTTGCGTCGACAGATGCAGGTGGTTTTTCAGGACCCGTTTGGCAGCCTGAGCCCACGGATGTCAGTCGGTGAAATCGTCGGCGAAGGCCTGCGAATCCACCGCATGGGCACGGCGGCCGAGCAGGAAACGGCGATTATCGAAGCGCTCAGAGAGGTAGGACTGGATCCGGAAACCCGGCACCGCTACCCTCACGAGTTCTCCGGTGGGCAACGGCAGAGAATCGCCATTGCCCGGGCACTGGTACTGAAACCGGCGCTGATTCTGCTGGACGAGCCCACTTCGGCGCTCGACCGGACAGTGCAGCGTCAGGTAGTCGAGCTACTGCGCTCGCTGCAAACCAAGTACAACCTGACGTATTTGTTTATCAGCCATGACCTGGCTGTCGTCAAAGCCCTCAGCCACCAATTGATGGTGGTCAAGCAGGGTCAAGTGGTCGAACAGGGTGATGCGCAAGAAATCTTTGCCGCACCGCAACATTCTTATACACAGCAGTTGCTGGAAGCCGCCTTTTTGGCACCAGTAGCTGTCGATTAACCTGAAGAGGAACAACACATGGGTTTTCTCGCCGGTAAGCGCGTCCTGATCGTCGGTGTCGCTAGCAAACTGTCCATCGCATCCGGCATCGCTGCCGCCATGCATCGCGAGGGTGCAGAGCTTGCCTTCACCTACCAGAACGACAAACTCAAAGGTCGCGTCGAAGAATTCGCCGCTGGCTGGGGCTCGGGCCCTGAGCTGTGCTTCCCTTGTGACGTAGCCAGTGACGAAGAAATCGCCAAGGTCTTCGAAGACCTGAGCAAGAAGTGGGACGGCCTGGATGTGATCGTTCACTCCGTTGGCTTCGCTCCAGGCGACCAGCTGGATGGCGACTTCACTGAAGCCACCACCCGTGACGGTTTCCGTATCGCTCACGACATCAGCGCCTACAGCTTCGTGGCACTGGCCAAAGCCGGTCGCGAGATGATGAAAGGCCGCAATGGCAGCCTGCTGACTCTGTCGTATCTGGGTGCCGAGCGCACCATGCCGAACTACAACGTGATGGGCATGGCCAAGGCCAGTCTGGAAGCCGGTGTACGTTATCTGGCAGGCAGCCTGGGCCCGGACGGCACTCGCGTCAACGCGGTATCGGCTGGTCCGATTCGTACGTTGGCGGCTTCGGGTATCAAGAACTTCCGTAAGATGCTGGCGGCGAACGAAGCGCAAACTCCGCTGCGTCGTAACGTGACCATTGATGAAGTCGGCAACGCTGGCGCGTTCCTGTGTTCGGACCTGGCGTCCGGCATCAGCGGCGAAATCATGTATGTGGACGGTGGTTTCAACACGACCGCTATGGGCAATATCGAAGAGTAATCTTCGAGTACGCCTGTGAGAAAGCCCGCAGCTTGTGAGAGTTGCGGGCTTTTTTTGTGGGCGTTTTCTTGCTTATGTGTACATATCCGTTATTGCGGTTAATTCATCTGTTGGTTGCGCCCTTACGGCGCGTCACTTTTGGGGCCCAAAAGTAACCAAAAGGCCTTTACCCCACCACTCGGCACCTCGCTGGCGCTCGGTGTACCCGCCCGCAGATCCTGAACCGTGGGCCGCCGCAACGGGCCATCCATGGCCCAATGCGGCTAACCCGGCGTCCTGCCGGGTTGCCCAC
>NZ_JAGTPI010000081.1:0-23273 GCF_021147825.1 Pseudomonas quasicaspiana | reverse complement strand
CCTTCGCGAATGAATTCGCTCCCACCTCTAGATAGTCAACCGGGCTCAATTTCCGGAATCTGGCAGAGCCCCTGTGGGAGTGAATTCATTCACGAAGGGTCGGTACACCCTATACATCTCCATCGCCCGACATGCCGCTTTCGCGAATGAATTCGCTCCCACCTCTAGATAGTCAACCGGGCTCAATTTCCGGAATCTGGCAAAGCCCCTGTGGGAGTGAATTCATTCACGAAGGGGTCGGTACATCCGACACGTACCTAACGCCTGTCATGCCGTCTTCGCGAATGAATTCGCTCCCACCTCTAGATAGTCAACCGGGCTCAATTTCCGGAATCTGGCAAAGCTCCTGTGGGAGTAAATTGATTCACGAAGGGTCGGTACATCCGATACATCTCCATCACCCGACATGCCGCCTTCGCGAATGAATTCGCTCCCACCTCTAGATAGTCAACCGGGCTCAATTTCCGGAATCTGGCAAAGCCCCTGTGGGAGTGAATTCATTCGCGAGGCGTTGGTACATCCGATACATCTCCATCGCCCGATATGCCGCCTTCGCGAATGAATTCGCTCCCACCTCTAGATAGTCAACCGGGCTCAATTTCCGGAATCTGGCAAAGCCCCTGTGGGAGCGAATTCATTCGCGAGGCGTTGGTACATCCGATACATCTCCATCGCCCGACATGCCGCCTTCGCGAATGAATTCGCTCCCACTTTGTAATTCTTCGGCAAGGTTTAGGAGAGGTAACCGGGGCCCGAGGACGGTAAGTTAGAGCGCAGGTTTTACAATCAGGCGGAGGGCAAGGATGCCTACTCGAGGTAGCTCATCCCATTTACGCATAGGCCGTTTCTCTGAGGCCGGGCGCATATACATGATTACCACTACGACTGAAAATCGATATCCAGTTTTTGAAGACTGGCAGCTTGGGCGACTTTTGGTGTGTGAATTCAGACGAGCCGAAACTCAAGGTCTGGCGACATCACTAGCGTGGGTCGTTATGCCAGATCATTTCCACTGGCTGCTTGAACTCCAGCAAGGCTCTTTGGCATCTCTCATCAAGCAGGTGAAAGCCAGCAGCGCAGTTGCAATCAATCGGGTTTCTGGCAAAAAAGGTCGCTTCTGGCAAACAGGCTTCCATGACCAAGCACTCAGGAGAGACGAAGACCTGCAAAAACTCGCCCGCTATATCGTGGCCAACCCGCTGAGAGCTGGCCTGGTCAAGCACATTGGTGACTATCCGCTATGGGATGCAGTCTGGATATGAACCCATCAACACAAAGCCCTGAGGGACTTCATTCGCGAGGCGTCGGTACATCCGATACATCTCCATCGCCCGACATGCCGCCTTCGCGAATGAATTCGCTCCCACCTCTAGATAGTCAACCGGGCTCAATTTCCGGAATCTGGCAGAGCCCCTGTGGGAGTGAATTCATTCACGAAGGGTCGGTACATCCGATACATCTCCATCGCCCGACATGCCGCCTTCGCGAATGAATTCGCTCCCACCTCTAGATAGTCAACCGGGCTCGATTTGTCGGCGTCAGGCAAAGCCTTGGGGGATACCAATAAAGCCTGTTACAACCTCACGCTCGCAAACGTCGACTCATTCCTGGCCTGGCTCAATGCCGACAATGGGCCGGACAGCGGTGCGAGGACCATGGCTTGCGGGATTGGCATCATGGCGACTTGCTGGGTGGTGTTGGAACCTACGCGCTCGTCACGCGGCGGGATGCCGAAGTACTCGCGGTAGCACTTGGAGAAGTGCGGCGTCGATACAAAGCCGCACACCGAGGCGACCTCAATGATCGACATCGGCGTTTGCTTAAGCAGCTGCCGGGCACGGATCAGGCGCAATTTGAGGTAATAGCGCGACGGCGAGCAATGCAGGTATTTCTGGAACAAGCGCTCCAGCTGACGCCGGGAAACAGCGACATAAACCGCCAGTTCATCAAGGTCAATGGGCTCTTCAAGGTTGGCTTCCATCAGCGCAACGATTTCCTGCAGCTTCGGCTGATTGGTGCCAAGCATGTGCTTGAGCGGCACACGCTGGTGATCTTGCTCGTTACGAATGCGCTCGTAGACGAACATTTCAGAAATGGCGGCCGACAGTTCACGACCATGATCACGGCTGATCAGGTGCAGCATCATGTCCAGTGGCGCGGTGCCGCCCGAGCTTGTAAAGCGGTTGCGGTCCAGGGTGAACAGGCGAGTACTCATGGCCACACGGGGGAAGGCTTCCTGCATCGAGGCCAGACATTCCCAGTGCACGCTGCAATCAAAACCATCGAGTAGACCCGCACACGCCAGCGCCCAACTGCCGGTGCATACGGCGCCGAGACGCTTGGACTGACGCGCCTGGCTCTGCAGCCAGCTGACGTGTTCACGAGTCACCGTGCGCTGAATGCCCACGCCGCCGCAGACAATCACCGTGTCCATCGCCGGGGCCTTGTGCATGGCCGCGTCGGGAGTGATTTGCAGGCCATCGCTGGCCCAGACCTGACCGCCGTCGGCACTCAGTGTGGTCCAGCGATACAATTCGCGACCTGACAACTGGTTCGCCATACGCAGAGGCTCAACCGCTGATGCGAGGGATATCAGAGTGAAGTTATCCAGCAGCAGAAAGCCTATGGATTGTGGTGCGCGATTCTGGGGTTGGGCCCCGGAGTTGAACGATGTCATCACAGTATCTCCTCACTAAGCGGTTGGAGGCCTCAGGCGGAGGCTCTTGTTATTGCCCCATACGAAGCAGGGCTTTGTGATGACAACGCAAATGCCATGCCTAAAGTTGAATGGCTATTCAATAACCCCTGAAAACGACGTCGCGATGCGTCTAGTCAGCAGCGACCTGAGTTGTCGATTAGCGACGTCCACACTTGTTGCGACCCGCGCTGTGCATGGCAGTTGAGCAATTCGGTAGCACTTGTGTGCCGGGATCCAAGAGGGATGTATCAGGATGTCACTCAACGCACGGCACAGCACAGATCCAGTGCCGACGAGACGTAGCACTGCGCCATGTTTAAGGGCTTGCGCGCCAAAAGGTGGCGGTCATCGGGGTGGGTGTTCGATAAGTGCGCACCTTTCAATCCAGCCCATCGTATGCCTTTGCGGGAACTGTCGAAGGCTGCGAATGGATTGTCATGCCGACAGCTGTTTCGCAGCCTTCGGCAGCTCCTACAGAGACTGATAAGCGTCGGCTGGGGAACATAACACCCAAATGAACATCCAAAACCACCGTGATGAGTGGTTTAAGGGCTAACGGCAAGCGCTGCTGCGACTGCTACGCTCTTGCTGTTACCTGCCGTGGTGCGCACATCATCAGGCATTTGCAACGCCTGTGGCACCTCGTAACGACACGCACATCCCCACCAACGTCGCCCGTGATTCGCTGAGTCCCGGTGCGATGGCTTATGCCGGTTTTAGCTGCGTTCGCGCGGTAAAAGAGACCTTACGGCATGGAAAAAACCTGTAAGCGACGTCACCGACACTGGATACGACGCCCTGTGTACTGGTTACGACGCCCCCTGTAGGCGTTTGATTTTTGCTGTTACATGATCGGTATCGACTCGTTCGCCAGCGCAGTGGAAGAGCCTTGATCAAACGCCTTGTACTTCAGCCGAAAAAAACACCAACCGTGTCAGCTCGCGAAGCTGATGACGAGAAAAAACACCAAGGGAGTCCATTTATGAAAGGTTCTAAATCGTTGCTACTGGCTGTTGCGCTGGGCTTACCAATGCTGGCGCAAGCCGCCGAGCCCGAGCAGTGCAGTACGGTCAACTTTTCGGATGTCGGCTGGACAGACATCACTGTCACCACCGCCGTCACCAGCGCCGTTCTCGAATCCCTCGGCTACAAAACCAAAACCACGATGATTTCCGTGCCCGTGACTTACAAGTCCCTGGCCGATGGCAAGAACATGGACGTGTTCCTTGGGAACTGGATGCCGACCATGGAAAACGACATCAAGCCTTATCGTGATGCAGGCACCGTCGAGACCATTCGCGCCAACCTCGAGGGCGCCAAATACACCCTCGCCGTCCCTGAAGAGCTATATAACAAAGGCCTGAAAGATTTCGCCGATATTGCCAAGTTCAAGAAAGAACTGGACGGCAAAATCTATGGCATCGAGCCTGGCAACGACGGCAATCGTCTGATCCAGAGCATGATCGACAAGAATGCTTTCGGCCTGAAAGACGCCGGTTTCAAAGTCGTTGAATCCAGCGAAGCAGGCATGCTCTCCCAGGTTGACCGCGCCCAACGCCGCAAGACCGCCGTGGTCTTCCTGGGCTGGGAGCCGCACCCGATGAACAACCGTTTCAAGATGAAGTACCTGACGGGTGGCGACGAGTATTTCGGTCCTAACTTCGGCCAGGCCACCATCTTCACCAACACCCGCAAGGGCTACGCCCAGGAATGCAGCAACGTTGGCCAACTGCTGAAAAACCTGTCGTTCACCCTCGACATGGAAAGCACGCTGATGGGCAAGGTTCTGGACGACAAGCAGAAGCCTGACGCCGCCGCCAAAGCCTGGCTCAAAGCCAACCCGCAAGTGCTCGATACCTGGCTGGCTGGCGTGACCACCATCGACGGCAAGCCTGGCCTGGAGGCAGCAAAAGCCAAGCTGACAAAGTAAGCAGACAGGCAGGCGGGTACGCCCGCCTGTTGTCCCCCTTTCCCCCCGCAAGCGGACAATCGATACCATGCTGACAGATCATAAAATCCCCTTAGGCGAGTACATCGCGGCCTTCGTAGACTGGCTGACCCAACACGGTGCCAGCACTTTCGATGCAATCGCGTCATCGCTTGAAACCATGATCCACGGCCTGACGTTTGCGCTGACTTGGTTCAACCCCTTCGTGCTGATCGGCCTGATCGCCCTCCTCGCGCACTTCATCCAGCGCAAATGGGGCCTGACCGCGTTCGTCGTCGCGTCGTTTCTGCTGATCCTCAATCTGGGCTACTGGGATCAAACCCTGGAGACCCTGGCACAAGTGCTGTTCGCGACCTTCGTCTGCGTCATCATCGGCGTGCCGCTGGGCATTGTTGCCGCGCACAAACCGATGTTCTACACCGTGATGCGACCGGTGCTGGATTTGATGCAAACCGTACCGACCTTTGTTTACCTGATCCCTACCCTGACGCTGTTCGGCCTGGGCGTAGTGCCCGGTCTGATTTCAACGGTGGTCTTCGCCATTGCTGCGCCGATCCGCCTGACGTATCTGGGTATCCGTGATGTACCCCATGAATTGCTCGATGCCGGTAAAGCCTTTGGCTCGTCGCGTCGTCAACTGCTGACGCGTATCGAACTGCCTTACGCCATGCCTAGCATCGCCGCCGGTATTACCCAGTGCATCATGCTGTCGTTGTCGATGGTGGTGATTGCCGCACTGGTGGGCGCCGATGGTCTGGGCAAACCCGTGGTCAACGCATTGAATACTGCTGACATCTCCCAAGGCTTCGAAGCAGGCCTGGCGATCGTATTGCTGGCAATCATGCTCGACCGTATCTGCAAACAACCCGAAGCAAAAGTGAGGGCTGACGCATGAGCATTATCAAATTCGATAACGTCGACGTTATCTTTGCCAATGATCCTCGCGAGGCACTCAAGCTGCTGGATGAAGGCTTGACCCGTGATCAGATCCTGAAGAAAACCGGCCAGATCGTCGGCGTCGAAAAAGCCACTCTGGACATTGAGAAAGGCGAAATCTGCGTATTGATGGGCCTGTCCGGTTCGGGCAAATCCAGCCTGCTGCGCTGCATCAACGGCCTCAACACCGTGAGCCGCGGCGCACTGTATGTCGAGCACGAAGGCTCGCAAATCAACATCGCCAACTGCACACCCGCAGAGCTGAAACTGATGCGCACCAAGCGTATCGCCATGGTCTTCCAGAAGTTCGCCCTGATGCCTTGGCTGACGGTGCGCGAGAACATCAGCTTTGGTCTGGAAATGCAGGGCCGACCCGAGAAAGAACGCCGCAAGCTGGTGGACGAAAAACTCGAACTGGTTGGCCTGACTCAGTGGCGCAACAAGAAGCCCGATGAACTCTCTGGCGGCATGCAGCAACGCGTTGGCCTGGCGCGTGCGCTGGCAATGGATGCCGACATTCTGTTGATGGACGAGCCGTTTTCGGCCCTTGACCCGCTGATCCGCCAAGGCTTGCAGGATGAGCTGCTGGCCCTGCAGAGCAAGCTGAATAAAACCATCGTGTTCGTCAGCCACGATCTGGACGAAGCGCTCAAGCTGGGCAGCCGGATCGCGATCATGAAAGACGGCCGCATCGTGCAGTACAGCGTGCCGGAGCAGATCGTGCTAAACCCTGCCGATGAGTACGTTCGTACCTTCGTCGCCCACACCAACCCGCTCAACGTGCTGTGCGGTCGAAGCCTCATGCGCACGCTGGATAACTGCACCCGGGTCAACGGCTCGGTGTGTCTGGACCCAAGCGTGGATTCGTGGCTCGAACTGGCCGAAGGCAACACCATCAAAGGTGCACGCCAGGGTGCCGGTCAACTCGACCTGCAAAACTGGGCACCGGGCCAACCGATGGACACCCTGGACCGCAAACCGACGCTGGTGCACTCCAACATCGGCATGCGCGACGCCCTGCAGATTCGTTATCAGACGGGTAACAAGCTGGTGCTGCAGGATGGCAACCAGGTGGTCGGGATATTGGGGGACAGTGAGTTGTATCACGCGCTATTAGGTAAAAATTTGGGGTAGCAGCCAAATACTGTAGGAGCGCGCTTGCCCGCGATGGCGGTGTGTCAAGCACCTGATCTGTCGCAGACGGAACGCAATCGCGGGCAAGCGCGCTCCTACAGAGCAACTCCATCCCAAAGACATTTCATAGCGTCACACACGTGCATTTACAAAGCTTTCCGCACGCCCATCATTTTTTATTGATTGAACGTTCAATAAAAAATCTTTAGACTGGCTGAGCCTTTTCAGGGCAGAGCGATCAGTCAGGCGAATCAGGAGATTTAGTGAATGCCCAAGGTCGGTATGCAACCCATACGCCGTCAGCAGTTGATCCAGGCCACGCTTACTGCGGTCGATCAAGTCGGTATGGGCGACGCCAGCATTGCGCTGATTGCTCGTCTGGCAGGCGTCTCGAACGGCATCATCAGCCACTACTTTCAGGACAAGAACGGCCTGATCGCAGCCACCATGCGCCACCTGATGAATGCCTTGATCGTGAACGTACGTGAACGTCGTCACGCCCTCACCGATGACAGCCCAAGGGCGCATCTGCAAGTGATCATCGAGGGCAACTTCGACGCCAGCCAGGTCAACGGCCCGGCAATGAAAACCTGGCTGGCCTTCTGGGCTACCAGCATGCATCACCCGTCATTGCACAGGTTGCAGCGGATCAACGATCACCGCCTGTATTCGAACCTGTGCTGTCAGTTCCGCCGCGTACTGGCACCGGAGCAAGCGCGTAGCGCGGCCCGCGGTCTTGCGGCACTGATCGACGGTTTATGGCTGCGCGGCGCGCTGTCGGGCGATGAGTTCGACACCGATCAGGCGCTGCAGATTGCCTACGAATACATGGATTTCCAACTGGCGAAAGCGGTGAGCTGAAACGTTTCACATTTGATGAGGCGAGCACCGAACGACTGCAACACGGCGTTGCCCAATCCGACACGGCAACCTGACGTCAGTCATCGCCAGCCACTCTGAATTTGCGAGGACTTTATGGCCCGTTTCGAACAGCAAAAACTTTACATCCACGGCGGCTATGTAGACGCCACCAGCAATGCGACCTTCGACGCCATCAACCCGGCCAACGGTGAGCTTTTGGCTCAGGTCCAGCGCGCCTCGAAAGAAGACGTTGAACGCGCCGTAGTCAGCGCCGAAAAAGGCCAGAAGATCTGGGCCGAAATGACCGCCATGGAGCGCTCACGCATCCTGCGCCGTGCTGTGGATATCCTGCGCGAACGCAACGATGAGCTGGCTGCACTGGAAACCCTGGACACCGGCAAAGCCTTCTCTGAAACCAAATACGTCGACATCGTGACCGGTGCTGATGTGCTTGAATATTACGCAGGCCTGGTACCCGCCATCGAAGGCGAGCAGATTCCGCTGCGCACCTCCTCGTTCGTTTACACCCGCCGCGAGCCGTTGGGCGTGGTTGCCGGTATCGGCGCCTGGAACTACCCGATCCAGATCGCTTTGTGGAAGTCCGCTCCGGCACTGGCTGCCGGTAATGCGATGATCTTCAAGCCGAGCGAAGTCACTTCGCTGACCACCTTGAAGCTGGCCGAAATCTACACCGAAGCAGGCGTGCCGGATGGCGTGTTCAACGTACTGCCAGGCACCGGCGCTGAAGTCGGCAGCTGGCTGACCGAGCACCCGCGCATCGAGAAAATCTCGTTCACCGGCGGCGTGCAAACCGGCAAGAAAGTCATGGCCAGCGCTTCGGGTTCGTCCCTGAAAGAAGTGACCATGGAACTGGGCGGCAAATCGCCGCTGATCATCTTCGACGACGCCGATCTGGATCGCGCTGCCGACGTTGCGATGATGGCCAACTTCTACAGCTCCGGCCAGGTCTGCACCAACGGCACTCGGGTCTTCGTACCCAACGCGTTGAAGAGCGCGTTTGAAGCAAAAATCCTGGAGCGCGTGAAGCGCATCCGTATCGGCGACCCGGAAGACGAAAATACCAATTTCGGTCCGCTGGTGAGCTTCGCCCACATGGAAAACGTGCTGGGCTACATCGCTTCCGGCAAAGAGCAAGGCGCACGCTTGCTGGCCGGTGGCGAGCGACTGACTGAAGGTGAACTGGCCAAGGGCGCTTATGTCGCGCCAACGGTTTTCACTGATTGCACTGACGACATGAAAATCGTCCAGGAAGAAATCTTCGGCCCGGTGATGAGCATCCTCGGTTACGACACTGAAGAAGAAGTCATCCGCCGCGCCAACGACACTGATTTCGGTCTGGCGGCAGGCATCGTCACCAAAGACCTGAACCGCGCTCACCGCGTGATTCACCAGCTTGAAGCCGGCATTTGCTGGATCAACGCCTGGGGCGAGTCCGACGCAAAAATGCCGGTCGGCGGCTACAAGCAGTCCGGTGTAGGTCGCGAAAACGGCATCAGCTCGCTGGCGCAGTACACGCGGATCAAGTCCGTTCAGGTTGAGTTGGGCGATTACGCTTCCGTTTTCTAAGTTCGCCGATCGTGGTCTGGGCGGACGCCTTCGCGGATGAATCCGCTCCCACAGGGAAATGCAGTACATCTGTGGGAGCGAATTCATTCGCGAAGGGGGCCTTCCAGCTAGCGAACATGCATGGGGTGCAAGGGGTCGAGCGCTCAACGCTCCCCCGCTCCACAACTTTTCAAAGAGGGTGCAGTAATGTCCCAGGAATTCGATTACATCATCATCGGCGCAGGTTCGGCCGGTAACACCTTGGCAGCCCGTCTCACCGAGGACGCAGGCGTCACCGTTCTGCTGCTGGAAGCCGGCGGCCCGGACTATCGTCTGGATTTCCGTACACAAATGCCGGCTGCTCTGGCATTCCCGCTTCAGGGCCGTCGCTACAACTGGGCCTACGAAACCGATCCAGAGCCACACATGGGCGGTCGTCGTATGGAATGCGGTCGCGGCAAAGGCCTCGGCGGCTCTTCGCTGATCAACGGCATGTGCTACATCCGCGGCAACGCGATGGACTACGATGGCTGGGCGAAGAACCCGGGTCTCGAAGACTGGACCTACGCTGACTGCCTGCCGTATTTCCGCAAGGCAGAAACCCGTGACATCGGCGCCAACGACTACCATGGCGGCGACGGTCCGGTCAGTGTGACCACGCCAAAAGCCGGCAACAATCCACTGTTCCACGCCATGGTAGAAGCCGGTGTGCAAGCCGGTTACCCGCGCACCGATGACCTCAACGGCTATCAGCAGGAAGGCTTTGGTCCAATGGACCGCACCGTAACGCCTAAAGGCCGCCGCGCCAGCACCGCTCGCGGTTATCTGGATGAAGCCAAGAAGCGTTCGACCCTGACCATCGTCACTCACGCGCTGACTGATCGAATCCTGTTCGACGGCAAGAAAGCCGTGGGCGTGAGCTACCTGGTCGGCGACAGCGATGCACGCATCGAAGCTAAAGCGCGTAAAGAAGTCTTGCTGTGCAGCGGCGCTATTGCTTCGCCACAGATTCTGCAACGCTCCGGCGTAGGCCCGGCTGAAGTCCTGAACGCGCTGGATATCCCTGTGGTTCATGACCTGCCGGGCGTCGGTCAGAATCTTCAGGATCACCTGGAAATGTACCTGCAATATGCGTGCACTCAGCCAGTGTCGCTGTACCCATCCCTGCAGTGGTGGAACCAGCCTGCCATTGGTGCAGAGTGGATGTTCCTCGGCACCGGCATCGGCGCCAGTAACCAGTTCGAAGCGGGCGGTTTCATCCGTTCCAGCGAAGAATTCGAATGGCCGAATATTCAGTACCACTTTCTGCCGGTAGCGATTAACTACAACGGCACCAAGGGCGTTCAGGAGCATGGTTTCCAGGCTCACGTAGGCTCCATGCGTTCGCCAAGTCGCGGTCGTGTGCAGGTCAAATCGAAGAACCCGCGTGACTACCCGAGCATCCTGTTCAACTACATGGCCAGCGAGCAGGACTGGCAGGAATTCCGTGACGGCATTCGCCTGACCCGGGAAATCATGCAGCAGCCTGCGCTTGATCAGTACCGTGGCCGTGAAATCAGCCCCGGCATTGAAGTGCAGTCCGATGAAGACCTCGACACGTTCATCCGTGAACACGCCGAGACGGCTTATCACCCATCCTGCTCGTGCAAAATGGGCACCGATGAAATGGCCGTGGTCGATGGTGAAGGCCGCGTGCATGGCATGCAGAGCCTGCGCGTTGTCGATGCGTCGATCATGCCGCTGATTACCACCGGCAACCTGAACGCACCAACGATCATGATCGCCGAGAAAATCGCCGACAAGATACGCGGCCGCGCTCCGCTGCCACGCAGCACTGCGGATTACTTCGTGGCGGGTGACAAGCCAGCACGTGGCAAGCCGGTGCGGGAAGTGAGCCGTACTGCGCAGTAAAATTTGAAATACGTTACCTGTGGGAGACTCAATGTCTCCCCATGAAACTCAGTGATACCGCAGCCGATCCCACTGGATGGCTCAGAACCTGTGGGAGCTGGGCTTGCCCGCGATAAGAACGCCGCGACCTGAAGTGTGAACCGCGTCAGCCTTATCGCGAGCAAGCTCAGCTCCCACAACATCGCCCTTCCCCGCGCTTGATCCCGACATGGCCACAGGCCTAATCTAGCGCCATCCTGCATTGTTGCGGCTCGCGGCTGAAGCCGCTCCTACGACGAATGCAGAACCCGTAGGAGCGGCTTCAGCCGCGAGCCGCAACAACGCCCAAATCCCCCGCTTCACCCGAACAAGGATGATTCTGCATGTTCGATTTTTCCGCTCAGCTCAAGCAGCGGTTTACCGCCCTGCAGAGCTGCGCCCAGTTCTTTTCCGTGCGTTACGTCCGCCAGACCAGCCAGCACCTGTGCGTGCGCAAGAACGTCGCGGAACCGCCGCATTTGAGTTCAGACGAAGGCGCGATGCTGACCGTGCGCCTCAATGGCGTCGAAGCTTACGCAGCAACCCGGGACCTTTCGCAACGGGGTCTGCAAGCCGCCCTGGAACAGGCCGAAGCCCACGCCCGCAGGCTCGCCCCTCACGCACTTCTGAACCTCAGCGATCAACCCGTTGCGACCGCGCAGGCTGACTACTTGTCGCCACATTTGCAGGACGCCTTCCCGCCCCTGAGCGATTGCCTGCAGCTGCTGATGAACGAATCCGGCGCCGTGCCCAAAGACGAGCGACTGGTGAACTGGCAAGTCACGCTGGGTCTGGAAAACGTCGAGCAGATTTACCTGAACAACGCAGGCGCACAGATTCGTCGGGCGCAGCGCTTTGTCTATCCCGGCATGACCGTCACCGCCTACGACGGCAGTGATAGCCAGACCCGCAGCCTGGGCCGTGACAACTTCGGCCAGCAAGGCGGCGCGGAAGTGATCGCCAACTGCGGACTGATAGGCGCGGCCAGCAAAGTCGCTGACCAGGCTCTGCAACTGATCATGGCTCCCAACACACCTAACGGCCCTCGCGACCTGCTGTTGACGCCGGACCAGATGATCCTGCAAATCCATGAGTCCATCGGCCACCCGCTGGAGCTGGATCGGATCCTCGGTGACGAGCGCAATTACGCTGGCACCAGTTTTGTGAAGGCCAGTGACTTCGGCCATCTGCAATACGGTTCTGAATTGCTCAACGTGACCTTCGACCCGGACATCCCCGAGCAGTTGGCGAGCTACAGCCATGACGACGACGGCACGCCCGCCAGCAAGCAGTTCCTGATTCGCAAAGGTGTGCTGGAAAGACCGTTGGGCGGCGCACTGTCGCAATACCGCGCTGACTTGCCAGGCGTTGCCAACAGCCGCGCGTGCAACTGGAATCGTCCGCCGATTGATCGTATGGCCAACCTCAACATCGAGCCTGGGGATAAGTCCCTCGACCAGTTGATCGGCAACATCGAGCACGGCGTGCTGATGTCCACCAACCGCTCGTGGTCCATCGACGACGCGCGCAACAAATTCCAGTTCGGTTGTGAGTGGGGCCAGTTGATCGAGAACGGCGAGCTCAAGGGCGTGGTGAAGAACCCGAATTACCGGGCGATTTCCGCGCAGTTCTGGAAAAACCTCAGCGCCGTGGGCGACGCCAGCACCTTCAAGGTGTTGGGCACGCCCAACTGCGGCAAAGGCGAACCCAATCAAGTGGTACGCGTGGGCCATGCCTCGCCCGCCTGTGTGTTCAAGCAAGTCGATGTATTCGGAGGGGATGCCTGATGTCGCATCAACAGCAGTTTCAGGCACTGGTTGCAACGCTCAATGGCGCCATCAGCGATCAAGAACGCTTCACCCTCGCCTACAACGCCGAGGAGTCGGATTTCATTCGTTTCAATCACGCCAAGGTGCGTCAGGTCGGCCACGTACAGCAGGCCAGCGTGACCCTCAAACTGATCGACGACGAGCGCCACGCCGACTTGCAACTGACCCTCAGCGGCGACGGTCAACTGGATCGTCAGCGTTTGAGCGAGGCACTGCAGCAGTTACGGGAAACCGTGGCGCTGCTGCCGAAAGATCCGTACCTCAAACCCAACACCGAAGCCTGGCAAAGCACCAATGTTCAAGACGTGCCCTTGCCGGACAGTGAGCATGTGGTCGGTCAAATTGCTGACCTTGGTGAAGGTCTTGATCTGGTCGGGTTCTATGCCGCGGGTCCGCTGTATCGCGGTTTCGCCAGTTCATGGGGCGCGTTTGGCTGGCATGAGGCCAACAGCTTCAATTTCGACTGGAGTCTGTTTCACGAAAACGGTCAGGCGGTCAAAGCCAACTATGCGGGGCACGACTGGAGCGACGAAGGTTTCGCGCGTCGTTTCGAGCTGGCTCGTGAGCAACTGGAGCTTCTCGGCAGACCTCTGAAAACCCTCGCGCCGGGTCAATACCGTGCGTATCTGGCTCCGGCCGCCATGGATGAAATCATGGGCATGCTGTGTTGGGGCGGTTTCTCCGCGCAGTCGCTGGCGAACAAGACCAGCCCGCTGCAACGGCTGTACAGCGGCGATGCTCAGTTCAGCCCGCTGGTGAGCCTCGACGAGCAGGTCAGCGGTTCATTGTCGCCTGCGTTTTCCGGCGAAGGCTATCCACGTCGGGACCTGACGTTGATTCGTGAAGGCAAAGGCGTCGATCAGTTGGTCGGTTCTGCCAGTGCGGCCGAATATGGCTTGACGGCCAACGGCGCGGAGCCCTGGGAAGCGCCGAACTCGCTGAGCATGGCGGCGGGGAGCCTGGAACTGGAGCAGATTCTAGAGAGGATCGGTACCGGGCTGTACATCGGCAACCTCTGGTACTTGAACTACTCCGACCAGCCTGCTGCGCGCCTGACCGGCATGACGCGCTTTGCGACGTTCTGGGTCGAAGACGGCAAGATCCAGGCCCCGGTCAGCACCATGCGTTTTGACGACAGCGCCTACAGCCTGCTGGGCAGCGCACTGGAAGATTTGACCAAAGAGCGGGAACTGATTCTGTCCACGAGTACCTATAGTGAGCGCCAGACAGCTTCCAGCCAGCTACCCGGTGCGTTAATCAGCAAGTTGACGTTGACGCTTTAAAAATACATACCACCACGGGGTCAACGGTTGGAACCGGTCCCCTGTGGGAGCGAATTTATTCGCGAAGGCGTTGGAACAGACGACAGATATGCATCGGATGTACTGGCCTCTTCGCGAATGAATTCGCTCCCACTAGTCTCCCAAGGTAGAACGCCTCAACAAGGACCCACATGCCGACCACTACCCCGCTTCTGGATGAAAAAACCCTTCGCTGGCTGCCTTGGGTAGTCGCTATCGCGTTCTTCATGCAGAGTCTGGACGGCACGATTCTCAATACCGCGCTGCCCTCCATGGCCCGCTCGCTCGCAGAAGATCCGCTGCGCATGCAATCGGTGGTCATCGCTTACATGCTGACCATCGCCCTGTTGATTCCTGCCTCAGGCTGGATCGCTGACCGGTTTGGTATCAAGCAGATTTTCTTCAGTGCGATCCTGCTCTTCAGCTTTGGCTCGCTGCTGTGCGCCATTTCCAACTCATTGGGCATGCTGGTGGGCGCACGGATCATTCAAGGTCTGGGCGGCGCGCTGATGCTGCCCATCGGACGCTTGATCGTATTACGCGCCTACCCACGTTCCGAGCTGGTTAGGATCATGAGCTTCATCACCCTGCCCGGCCTTTTGGGTCCCCTGATGGGCCCGACCATGGGCGGCTGGATGGTTGAATACCTGAGCTGGCACTGGATCTTCCTGATCAACATTCCGGTAGGCATCCTCGGCTGCTGGGCCGTGCACCACTTCATCCCGAACCTGCAAGGCGGCGGTCGTACGAAGTTCGACGGTATCGGTTTCGCGCTGTTTGGCGCGTCGATGGTGCTGATCACGATTGCCCTGGAGGGCCTTGGCGAATTGCATCTGCCGCACTTGCGGGTGGTGCTGCTGTTGTTCGCAGGCTTCGGTTGTCTGGCCGCGTATTGGCTGCGCGCCGGGCACGTCGAGTCGCCACTCTTCTCGCCGTCACTGTTTCGCACTCGCACCTTCGCGGTAGGTATTCTCGGCAACCTGTTCGCCCGATTGGGCAGCGGAGCCCTGCCGTTTCTCATGCCCCTGTTGCTGCAAGTAGCGCTGGGTTATTCGCCGTCACAAGCGGGGATGAGCATGTTGCCACTGGCCGCTGCTGCGATGTTCGCCAAGTCGGTGGCGCGCTGGCTGATCGAGCGGCTGGGTTATCGAATGATCCTCACTGGCAACACGCTGATGCTGGGGATTCTGCTGTCGAGCATCGCCCTGGTGGACGCGCAAACGCCTTACTGGTTACTGCTGGTGCATCTGGGCTTGCTGGGCGCGGTCAACTCGTTGCAATTCACCGCGATGAACACCGTCACTCTGATCGATCTGGACGACGCCAGCGCGGCCAGCGGCAACAGCTTGCTGTCGGTAGTGGCGCAACTGTCCCTGAGCTTCGGCGTGGCGTGCGCGGCAGCGTTGCTGGGCGGCTTTACCGAACAGGTATCGACCGGCGAAGTGAGCAGCGTGCTGGGCGCGTTCCAGCTGACCTTCCTGACCGTAGGGGTGATGGCGATGCTGGCGGCGGGGATATTTCTGCAGTTGCCGTCCCGAGGAGCTAAACCGGCGGCGACTTGAAATACAACCCATGTGGGAGCGGTGCTTGCCCGCGATAAGGTTTAGGTGATCTACCTGCAGAATCGAGATGTCCTTATCGCGGGCAAGCACCGTTCCCACAGGGTTCATACCAACCTGAGCAACAATGCCACCCGGCGGGAGCACGCCTGATGGCCACGTGACCTGATACACTGCGCGACATTTTGTTTTGCAGGCTCTTTACCGTGACTAACACCGCTTTCAATACTTTGCCCCTGTCCGCTCCCATGTTGGCTAACCTGGAGTCCCTTGGTTATGCCGAAATGACGCCGATTCAGGCGCAGAGCCTGCCGGTGATTCTCAAGGGTATGGACCTGATCGCTCAGGCCAAAACCGGTAGCGGCAAGACCGCTGCGTTCGGTATCGGCCTGCTCAACCCGATCAACCCACGCTACTTCGGCTGTCAGGCACTGGTGCTGTGTCCGACCCGTGAGCTGGCTGATCAGGTCGCCAAGGAAATCCGTCGCCTGGCCCGTTCGGAAGACAACATCAAGGTCCTGACCCTGTGTGGCGGCGTGCCGTTTGGCCCGCAGATCGGCTCGCTGGAGCACGGCGCGCACATCATCGTCGGTACTCCGGGTCGCATTCAGCAGCATTTGCGCAAAGGCTCACTGGTGCTGGATGGCCTGAACACGCTGATCCTCGACGAAGCGGACCGCATGCTGGACATGGGCTTCTACGACGCCATCGCCGACATCATCGAGCAGACTCCGAAGAAGCGTCAGACGCTGCTGTTCTCCGCCACTTATCCGGTGGGCATCAAGCAGCTATCGTCCAAGTTCATGCGCGACCCGCAGACCGTCAAAGTTGAAGCGCTGCACGCCGACAGCCAGATCGAGCAGATTTTCTACGAAATCTCCCCTGAAGATCGTCTCGACGCCGTCGTGAAAGTCCTCGGTCATTTCCGTCCGCAATCCTGCGTTGCGTTCTGCTTCACCAAGCAGCAGTGCCAGGAAGTGGTCGATCACCTGACTGCCAAAGGCATTTCCGCCGTCGGCCTGCATGGCGATCTGGAACAGCGTGACCGTGATCAGGTGCTCGCGATGTTCGCCAACCGCAGTACGTCGGTACTGGTTGCGACTGACGTTGCAGCCCGTGGTCTGGACATTGATGCGCTGGACATGGTGATCAACGTCGAACTGGCGCGTGATTCGGAGATGCACATTCACCGCGTCGGCCGTACCGGTCGTGCGGGTGAAAAAGGTGTTGCGGTCAGCCTTGTCGCCCCATCGGAAAGCCAGCGCGCCCGCGCCATTGAAGAACTCCAGAAAGCTTCGTTGCGCTGGGAACAGCTCGACAGCCTGAAGAACGCTGGCGGCTCGCAACTGATCCCGACCATGAGCACGCTGTGCATCGGTTCGGGCCGTAAGGACAAGCTGCGTCCGGGCGACATTCTGGGCGCACTGACGGGCGAAGCCGGTATTCCGGGTGCCCAGGTGGGCAAGATCGCGATCTTCGATTTCCAGGCGTATGTGGCTGTTGAACGCAGCGTAGCCAAGCAAGCGCTGGAGCGCTTGAACAACGGCAAGATCAAAGGCAAATCGCTGCGCGTCCGGATTTTGTAAGAACCAGCAAAAAGCTTCGCGAATAAATTCGCTCCCACAGGTGTTCCGCGATCCCCTGTGGGAGCGAATTCATTCGCGAAGGCGTCACTTCAGACACCCGAGGAAATCGCTTTGCCCGTTACTGACGTTGTGATCATCGGCGCTGGCGCCGCAGGTTTGATGTGCGCGCTGACCGCTGCTGGCCGTGGCCGCAAGGTGATGCTGATCGATCATGCCAACAAGCCTGGCAAGAAGATCCTCATGTCCGGTGGTGGGCGCTGCAATTTCACCAACATGTATACCGAGCCGAGCAACTTCCTCTCGCAGAACACGCACTTCTGCAAGTCGGCGCTCGCGCGATACACCCAGTGGGATTTCATCGGTCTGGTGGGCAAACACGGCGTGCCGTATCACGAGAAAAAGCTCGGTCAGCTGTTCTGCGACAACAAGTCCAGCGACATTCTCGAAATGCTCCTCGACGAATGCAGGCAGGCCGGTGCCAGCCTGCACATGGACACGTCCGTGCAGCAGATCGAGAAAACCGAAACGGGTTATAAGCTGACCACGACGCTGGGCACGATCAACTGTGAATCACTGGTCATCGCCACAGGAGGCTTGTCGATCCCGACTCTAGGCGCGACCGGTTTTGGTTATCAGGTAGGCAAGCAGTTCGGCCACACCTTGCTGCCGACGCGCGCCGGGCTGGTGCCGTTCACCATCACCGACCAGCTCAAAGAGCTGTGCACCGAGTTGTCCGGCACATCGGTGGATTGCCTGGTCAGTTGCAACGACACGAGCTTCCGCGAAAACATCCTTTTCACCCACCGTGGCCTCAGCGGCCCGGCGATTTTGCAGATTTCTTCGTTCTGGCATCCTGGCGATGCGGTGGAAATCAACCTTCTGCCTGACCACGACGTAGCGAGCTGGCTCAACGAGCAACAGACCGAACGGCCCAACAGCGAACTGAAAACCCTGCTGGGGGAAATCTTCACCAAGAAGATGGCCAACCTGATTGCCGAGCAATGGTTTGTGTCCAAACCGATGAAGCAGTACACCCATGCCGAACTGGCCGACATCGCCACAAAGCTGGCGTCCTGGCAGGTCGTACCGGCAGGGACGGAAGGTTACCGCACCGCCGAGGTAACGCTGGGCGGGATTGATACGCGGGAAGTGTCCTCCAAAACGATGGAATCCCTGAAATCACCGGGGCTGTATTTTGTCGGTGAAGTGCTGGACGTCAGCGGGCATCTGGGCGGCTTCAACTTCCAGTGGGCCTGGGCCTCGGGGTATGCGGCTGCGCAGTTTGTTTAATGACTGGAGTGCGATTTAATCCTTGTGGGAGTGGTCCCGGTATCCCTGACACCGCGCTGTCGCGCAGCAAACGGGTGACCTGTAGGAGCCAACTTGTTGGCGAGACGTCGGACCCGAATCGTCAGAAATTCCGCTTCGCCAACAAGTTAGCTCCTACAAGGTCCGCGTTTCAAATCCATTATTGGAGTGATGTTTGATAGGAGCTGAGCTTGCTCGCGATAAGGCTGGACGCAATTCACTTTAGATCGCGTCCAGCCTTATCGCGAGCAAGCTCAGCTCCCACAGTTTTTAACCTCTACATCCAGCTTCACCGAATAAATCTCGCCAACCGGATGTACAGATGCGGCCAAGGCCTGTACATATCCACTTCAGCATTGATCAATCGTGAAACAGCTCCTTTATGGCATCGAAATCTCTTCGTCATACCTTCCGCCGTCTGTGGGCGCTGGATAAGTTCAGTTACAGCGTTCGCGTCTTCATTGCGCTGACCGGCAGCATGGCGCTGTGCTGGTATCAGAACGAAATGGGCCTGCTGATTCCGCTGTTTCTGGGAATTATCGCCTGCGCCCTGGCCGAGACCGATGACAGCTGGCAAGGCCGTCTCAACGCACTGGCGGTGACGCTGGTGTGTTTCAGCATTGCCGCCATGGCCGTTGAGCTGTTGTTTCCCTATCCGTGGATCTTTGCCATATCACTGGCGATTGCCAGTTTTGCGCTGACCATGCTCGGCGCGCTGGGCGAGCGCTATAGCGCGATTGCCTACGGCACCTTGATTCTCTCCGTTTACACCATGATTGGCGTCGATCAGCGGGGCGGCGAAGTGCTGGACTTCTGGCACGAACCGATGCTGCTGGTCGCGGGCGCAGCGTGGTACGGCTTGCTGTCGGTATTGTGGCAAATGCTGTTTTCCAACCAGCCGGTGCAACAGGCCCTGGCGCGGCTGTTTCGCGAACTGGGTCAGTACCTGAAATTGAAATCGAGTCTATTCGAGCCGATTCGCCAACTGGACGTCGAAGCGCGCCGTCTGGAACTGGCCCAGCAAAACGGTCGGGTCGTCGCAGCACTGAACGCCACCAAGGAAATCATTCTGCATCGGGTGGGCAACGGTCGGCCCGGTTCGAAAGTCAGCCGCTACCTGAAGCTTTATTTCATCGCTCAGGACATCCACGAGCGCGCCAGTTCATCGCACTACCCTTACAACTCACTGGCCGATGCCTTTTTCCACAGCGACGTTCTATTCCGCTGTCAGCGCCTCCTGCGGCAGCAGGGCTCGGCCTGTCAGGCCCTGTCAGAGTCGATCCAGCTCCGTCAGCCATTCGTCTACAACGACAGCTTCGCCTATGCGATGGAAGACTTGCGCGCCTCGCTGGAGCATTTGCGCATTCAGAGCAACCCGGCGTGGCGCGGCCTGCTGCGCTCGCTGCGTGCGTTGGCGAACAATCTGGAAACCCTGGACAGGCTGCTCAGCGATGCCAGCAACCCCGATGCCGTGGCCGACGCGACCGACAGCTCCCTGCTGGACCGCTCGCCGCGTACCTTCAAGGACGCCTGGACCCGACTGCGCCTGCAAATGACCCCGACGTCCTTGCTGTTCCGCCATGCTTTACGCCTGCCGCTGGCGCTGGTAGTCGGCTACGCAATGGTGCATTTGATTCATCCATCGCAAGGCTACTGGATCATCCTCACCACGGTATTTGTCTGCCAGCCAAGTTACGGCGCAACACGCCGCAAGCTGGGCCAGCGAATCATTGGCACCGCCATTGGCCTGACCATCGGCTGGGCGCTGTTTGATCTGGTCACCAGCCCGATCCTGCAATCGATGTGTGCGGTGCTGGCGGGCGTGGTGTTCTTCGTCAATCGCACCACGCGTTACACGCTCTCCACTGCGGCAATCACCATCATGGTGTTGTTCTGCTTCAATCAGGTCGGCGACGGCTATGGGCTGTTCCTGCCACGCCTGTTCGATACCCTGCTGGGCAGCCTGATCGCAGGGCTTGCGGTGTTCCTGTTCCTGCCGGACTGGCAAGGTCGAAGGCTGAACAAAGTGCTTGCCAATACTCTGACCTGCAACAGCATTTATCTGCGCCAGATCATGCAGCAATACGCCAAAGGCAAGAGCGACGACCTGGCTTATCGCCTGGCCCGACGTAACGCCCACAACGCCGACGCAGCGCTGTCCACCACACTGGCCAACATGCTGATGGAGCCAGGCCATTTCCGTAAGGAAGCAGACGTTGGTTTTCGTTTTCTGGTGCTCTCGCACACCTTGTTGAGCTATCTGTCAGGGCTGGGCGCGCACCGTGAAACGCAGCTACCGGCCGAAGTCCACGAGCATTTGATCAACGGCGCGGGCACGACGCTGGCGGCCAGTATCGATGAAATCGCCCAAGGCCTCGCCGAGAAGCAGCCGGTGGCGATTCACAGCGACACTGAGGAGGCGCTGGCCACTGAGCTTGAGCTAATGCCTGATGAGCTGGATGAAAGTCAGCGTCTGGTGCAGACCCAACTGGCGCTGATCTGCCGTCAACTGGGGCCGTTGCGGACCCTGGCGGCGCATTTGATCAAGGTGCCGGAGCCTGTCACTACAGACCGTGTCGCTTGAAGATTTCTGCGTAGCTGCCATCGGCTTTCATGGCGGCAATTTCCCGGTTGAAGTCAGCAACGATCCCCTGATGTTTCAGGTTCTTGTGACTGACCAGAATATGCAGGCTGTTTTCGCTCAGTGATTTAGGCAGAAACTGCAACTTGTCACGGGTGCTCTGGGGCTCGGCCGCCAGGTAATAACGCGCGACATATTCGTCTTCCACGGCCAGATCAACACGCCCCGCCACGACCATGCGCAGCGCCATGGAGAAGTTGTTTACCGGCACCTTTTCCAGCAGATCGTCATTATCGAATTCGGCGGAATAGCTGTAGCCCCTGACGACTGCAATGGGCCGCTCGTACAACTGGCTCAGATCCTGAAACTGCACGCTGGAGCGGGCGCGCTTGAGGAAGCGAACGCGATTGAGCAAGTACTCCTCCGAGAAGTCACCGATGCGGGTGCGCTCTTCGCTGAACCAGGCGTTGATCAGCACGTCATACCGCCCCTCCTCCACCCCGAGCAACGCGCGCGCCCACGGCACCTGTTCGTACTCGGTGCTGTATCCGGCACGCTGCAATGCGGTGCTGACCAGATCACTTGCCAGGCCATTATTGAGTAATGAAGCGTCCGTAAAAGGCGGCCAGGCATCGGCCACCAAGCGCAATCTCTCGTCTGCGCTGGCCTGAGTCATCAACAGCAATCCCAGCAAAGCTATGGCTCGTAGCACACACGACATGCTCATCTCCCTGAGACGGGCAACGCCCGGATAATTGCAGCCAATGACCGGGGAAACCGGTGATGGCATGTAGCCTCATTGAAGCTGCATAAAGCCCTTTTCACAACTCACGTTCAGATGACATTACGTGCGGCGCTCCGCAAAACCCTCGAAGGGTTATCGGCAACCCGCACGAAACATTCACAGGCTATTCATTGCAGGGTTTCATTGGGTATCTGACCGGATGAGTTAGTATTCGCTCAACGTTTCTTCACCGAGTCAGCGACATGTCAATTAACTGGATCTGCAAACACCACACCGACCTGAGCAAGGAGCAGCTTTACGCCATCCTGCAATTGCGCGCGGAGGTGTTCGTGGTTGAGCAGCAATGCGTTTATCTGGATGTCGACGGCCAGGATCTGATGGGTGATACCTGCCATTTGATGGCTTGGCAGGAAGACAGGCTGGTTGCCTATTTGCGCCTGCTCGACCCTATTCAACAAGGTGGCGACGTGACCATTGGGCGTGTTGTGACAGCACCCTCGATACGCAGCCGTGGCATTGGTCATGAGCTGATGGAGCAGGCGCTGGAAAACGCAGAGAGAACCTGGCCCGACCAGCCGATCTATCTGTCAGCTCAGGCGCACTTGCAGGGCTATTACGCCCGTTACGGCTTCGAGCCGGTGGGCGATGTGTATCTGGAGGACGAAATTCCCCACATCGGGATGCGCCGCGATCTCGAGTAAGCCTCAGGGGTAACCTAGCACTGCCTTGATCTGTGCCAGATTGCCCGCAATCCAGTTTTTGTCGATCGCACCCCAATCACGAATCCGGTATTGCCCGGCGTGATTGCGGGCGCCGTCGAGCTGCTCGAACTCACACACGATATCCAGATCCGCCAACGCAGCAATCGTGTCCTGCGCGGTACGACGTGGCATGCCGGTCGCGTCGACCAATGCCGGGACGTTACTGGCCAGTTCGCTGTCGATCAGATACGCCACGTACAGGCGGCGATAGAAGCTGGATTTGGTTTTGCTGACGTCCATTGGGTGAAGGCCTTTTATCTTACGGTAAGCGCATGGCGGGTGACTTCCCCGTGGGAGCGAATTCATTCGCGAAGGGGCATGCCTGAAAACCATTCAATGACTGACACACCGCCTTCGCGAATGAATTCGCTCCCACCAGAATGTCGCTAATCCCCAAACCCGCAGGTCGAACTCCAGCGGGTGAAGGCCTTTTATCTTACGGTAAGGGCATGGCGGGTGACTTCCCCGTGGGAGCGAATTCATTCGCGAAGGGGACATGCCTGAAAAACATTCAATGACTGACACACCGCC
>NZ_JAGTPI010000080.1:0-23815 GCF_021147825.1 Pseudomonas quasicaspiana | reverse complement strand
CCCCGCTGTGGTACACAAAACCCGCCCCCTCCCGGAGTGAGCTTGCTCGCGATAGCGTCAGGCCAGGCGGTAATTTCTCAACGGGTCTACCGCTATCGCGAGCAAGCTCACTCCTACAGGGGCCGGTGTTTGGAGCGCAATAGCGGTGTCCTGCGGATCACTGGCTTTCTTTGAACGACAGCGCAGCACCAGGTTCTTGTGCCAGTTCAATCTCCCGATCCAGCAACTGCTGCTTGCGCTCAACGCCCCATCGATACCCTGAAAGACCGCCGTCGCTGCGCACCACTCGATGGCAGGGAATGGCCACTGCCAGTTGGTTGGCACCGCAGGCCATAGCCACTGCACGGAAGGATTTCGGGGCGCCGATGCGCTGAGCGATTTGCGCATAACTGGCGGTGCTGCCAGGCGGAATGTCTTTGAGCGCCAGCCACACCCGCTGTTGAAACGCCGTGCCCCGCATGTCCAGCGGAAGGTCCAGACCCAGGTTCGGCGACTCTATAAAGCCCACCACATTGGCGATCATCTGCTCGAAGTCATCGTCCGCACCGACCAATGTGGCCTGGCGAAATTGATCCTGAAAGTCCCGCACTAAAACTTCCGGATCATCGCCAAGCAGAATGGCGCAAACGCCGCGCTGACTTTGAGCCACCAGAATCGAGCCTAATGAGCACTCACCGATGGCGAAGCGAATCTCTGTGTCGTTACCGCCCTGACGATACTGGGCCGGTTTCATGCCGAGCAGCGCATCCGATGCAGCGTAAAAACGGCTGCTGGAGTTGAAACCTGCATCGTACAGCGCGTCGGTGATCGAGCCGCCCGAGCTCAGTTGCTGGCGTATCCTTTTTGCTCGATGCGCATCGGCGTAAGCCTTGGGTGTCAGGCCGGTGACGGTTTTGAACACCCTGTGGAAGTGGTACGGACTTAGCCCCGCATCCTGCGCCAGCGCCTTGAGGCTGGGCGCCGACTCAGCCTGTTCAATGCAGCGACAAGCGCTGGCCACCAAGGCGGCATGCTGTTGAGCAACGTGGCTTTGGTCGGCGGCTATGCGTTTGCTGGGCCGATAACCGGCCGCTTCCGCCTGCTCCGGGTTATCAAAAAACACCACATTGTCCGGGTTGGGCAGTCGCGACAGGCTGCTCGGGCGGCAATACACGCCGGTTGTCCGCACGCCATAGACAAACTGCCCGTCAGCCGACGCATCCCGGGCCAGCACTGAGAGCCAGCGCGGATCATTTTCAGTGGCCGAAGAGGACGATCTGTTGCGAATCATGAGCCGATACCTTGCACCGATACAATGAGTTCCAGCTTATGCAGTGGCCGAAGAGGCTGCACTCCGAGTCTTGCGGTCAAACTCGACCTATTCGGCAAGCATCGGCGGCAATGTTCCCAGCAGTGACACCGCCGCCAGTGCAGCCATGCCAAACAGGCATTCGACCACGATGCTGACTCGCACAATGTCGAGGCGTAAGACGTGGCGACTGAGCATCAACCTGTTGAACAGGGCCAGCGCCAACATGCACAACACCATGCTCACTTTGACGGCGAGCACCAGACCGAAGCCGGAAAAAGCCGGTGCAGGCCATGGTGCGCCACTCATGACGCGGACGTTGATCAGTCCTGTCACGATGATCAGCGCCACCATGAAGTATCCAAACCCGCCAAAACGCAGCAGGACGGCCCTCATATCAATTTCCGCGTCGCGGCCCTGCACCAATAGCAACATCAGCAACAGGCAAAGGCCACCCAGCCAGGCGCCGACCGAGAGCAGGTGAACGAACTGATTAAGGATCAACATCCCGCCATAGACGCCGTCGAACATCGCCACATGCCCAACAGGGGCCAATGTAGCCAGAAGCAGGGTTGCGAGTAGCAGGCGCAATGTGGGAGGCGGGCTACCCGGCTTGAGCAGCAGCGCCAGCAACAGAAGATTCAGCCCCATATGCCAGGCCCAGAACTTGCCGAATGATGTGTGGCTCAGCACCAGCAGCAGGGTCTGTGGGTCAACGCTCTGCGCCCAACTGCCTGCCATGCTCGCGGCGGTCAGCATCAACCAGACAATGGCGCTGATCAGTGCTGACCCGGCAAGCCAGCGCATCACCCGATTGGGCAGCAGATGTTTACCGCGCGCGAGTCGCGAGCGCAGCAACAGGTCGTGGGACAGGTACATTCCGAACAGCGCCAACAGCACCCAAAAGTGCACAAAACGACACAGGATGAGTGCGCTCTGCATGGATCAGGGGCTGACAGTAAAACTGTAGCTGCCTTCACTTTTGTGGGTATCAACCGAGACGGCGTGCCATTCAACCTTGTAGTCGCCCGCAGCCAAAGGTGCTGCGGGTGTCACGATCAGGGTTTTCTTGTCTGCCGGATCGGTGGCGATAGCCGGAACCGGCTCAACCATGTTTTTTCCGCTTTTTGCGGTTGAGGTGATGGTGACCTTGGTGAATTTCTCTTCGACACCTTCCGAGAATTGCAGGCGCAGCTCTTTTGGGCTGGTGACAGTGCTTTTGGCTGCGGGCAGTTGACTCTCAAGATGCGCGTGAGCCGAAGCGTTTGCAGCCACGGTCAGGGATGCGAGAACGGTAAAGGTCGTGAGGATGTGCTTGAAGCGTTGGGCAGACATCAAAAATTACCTGTATGCGGAAGCTGAATGTGCGCTTTGAATCGGCAGTCGAGGGGCTAATAGACCAGAAACTGCCGTGCGACTCCAGTGCTGAGCACCACATCAGGGCAAAACCCAAAAAAAAGCCACCGCACAAAAAGTGAGGTGGCTGAAAGTCTTAACCAAAGGAGTGATGAAGCGGGAGCATCAATCTGGCGCTTTCTGATGCGGAGTCAGAAAACGATTGAAACATGTTCTTCATCGCCGCCAACACTAACACCGGCCGGAAGATTCGGACTATTACGAAAGTTGATAGTGACTATTATCGGTTTTGCATGATGGCTCTTCGGTGAGGTTTATTGCAGTTCCGATCATTGAAGAAAATCTCTACAACAAGATTCTTTCATGTCAATAGTACTGATGCTCAGTATATTTCATAGTGTTTCTAACTAAGTAGATTAGCTCCACATAAAAATCGCATGTTCCCAATCCTCATATGTCCCGAATTTGTCTGAGACCTGTAGGAGCGCACGAGCCCCGCGAGGCCGCGATGGCGGTGTATCAGAAAGAACGCCATTGCGGCCTCGCGGGGCTCGTGAGCGCCTACAGAAAAGCATTCTGATAGTTGCATTGTTTGATAAAATCTAACCCATGTAGATAACGATAAAAACCTCGCTCGAAGCGCGACCCTGTCGCCCTGAAAATCTAAAAATTCGATACGCAGCTGTTGTTATATCAATGGATCCGATAGCCACTTTTCGTCGTCGATAGCATGCTCCTGGCCATCAATTAGCCACGGAGGCTGAACATGCAGAAGTTCGAAATACTTCGACAAACCCGCTTCGATAATCTCGTCCATGAGTACGGCCTGGACGGCAGTCGCTTGCTGCCATGGGCGGGCTATCCCATGCCGTTCGCCGGGGGCTGGTGCGTCGTCCGGCCTGGAACAAGCAGTGAAGCGCATACCCAGATCGATCAGGAAATCTTCATCGCCATCAAAGGCCGGTCGCGACTGATCGTGGGCGAGCGTGAGCTGGAGTTCGGCGTGGGCGATATCGCGGCGATTCCGAAACACACCAATCACTACATCATCAATGACTCGCAAGAGGACTTTCACTTCTACGTGGTCTGGTGGGACATGAACTACGTCAATGACTTCGTCGCGCAGCACAGCGAAACCACGGGGTGCCTGAATGACTAGGTTCGTTGTCACCATCACGCCGCCGACACCCAATGGGGACCTGCACATCGGGCACATCGCCGGGCCTTTTCTCGGGGCGGATGTGTTCACCCGGGTCCAGCGCCAAAAGGGTCACGATTGCGTACTGGTTTCCTACTCCGACGATTACCAGTCGTACATGCTGCGAAAAGGGCTGGAGCAGGGCGTGGATCCGGTGGAACTGGCCGGCCGCAATTCCGACCGGATTGAAGCGTCGCTGGCGGCGATTAATATCAGACCCGACAACTGGATGCGGCCCCACGGTAACGCGTTCTTCGCTGATGCGGTGCGAGAGGTTTTTGACAAGGCCCGTGAGGCGGGTGTTATCGAATTTCGTGACTCCAGCGAAGCGTACTGCCCGGATTGTGACGTCTGGGGCTATGAAGCATTCGCTCGTGGTATGTGTAACTACTGCGGTGCCGAGTCCGATGCCAGCCAGTGTGAAAACTGCGCTCAGGCTCCCGACTCCGAACTGATGACCGGACTGCGTTGCAAGCTCTGCAGTGAGCCGGTTCAGTGGCGCAACAGCCATCGGGCATTCCTCAAGCTGGCGCAGTTCAAGCCCGCGTTACGCGACAGCCTGCTCAATCGCAAATGGCGCAAACCGCTGGACAGCTGGCTGCCCGAGACGCTCGAACATCTGCACGACTGGGGCGTGACACGACCCGGCGACGCGGGGCTGGATCTGGCCGAAGGTGATTCGTGCCGGGTACACACCTGGTTTATGGGGCTGGCCGGTTACATGGCCGCGTTCCGCGAACATGCCGCTCAGACAGCCGAACCTCAACTGTTCCAGCAGTACTGGCAATCGGGGCAGGGCACGCTGGTGCATTTTCTCGGTTTCGACTGTGTGTTCAGCCACGCGGTGGTCTACCCGGCCTTATTGTCGGTGCTGGACGACCTGCAAATCCGCCAACATTTCATGCCCAACCAGTTCCTCAAGCTTGATGGCCTGAATCTATCCACCAGCCGCAACCATGCGATCTGGGTCGCCGATCTGGCCCGGCAGGCCTGTGCCGACAGCGCTCGGTTGTATCTGGCGAGCATTGCGCCGGAGGAATGCGAAGGCGATTTCCGTCTGCAGCATTTCCTGCTCTGGCGCGAAGGTCTGTTTGGCGAGTTTTTCCCTGCGTTGCTTGAGACTGGTGCGCAGCAGCGCGGCAGTTGGTGGAGTGGCATGTGTGGACCTGACGCCGGATTGCTCGAAGCGCTGCGGCTGCAATGGATCAAGGCCACCCAGCCGGAACAGTTCTCCATGAAAACCATGGCGAGCGTGCTCCTCGACGTTATTGCCATCGCCCGTATCCGTCTGGGCGAAGGGCGCCCGGTCAGCCACTTCGCGGCGTTCATCGCGGTCACCGGCCAGGCGCTGATCCCCGACACGGCAGCACGCATCGTCGAGTCATTCGAGCTGCCGCTGGACAGGGTCAGCGCAACGATTCTCACCGGCTCGGCCGCTGAATACTGCATTTGAACGGACGCACACCTCATGTTGATGGACTATGACGTCGCAGTAATCGGCGCGGGCATTGTCGGCGCCAGTATTGCGGCCCGGCTAAGCACCGCCGGGCTGGCTGTGGCCTTGATCGATAAGGGCGCCGCAGGCGCTGGCGGAGCGAGTGCGCTTTCCGGCGGACTGGTGCGGCTGTATGACCCCGATCCACTGTTGATGGACCTGGCTGCTTTTTCCATCGGCCTGATGGACGACGGTATTTTCGCCAACACATACGCCCGGGCCTTGCGGCGCAGCGGCGCCATTTATCGTGCTGCGCCTGAACAAATGGACCACCTTTGCCGAGCCATTGAGCAACACGCCAGCCCCCGTTATCCCATGCGCCTGATTGCCTGTCGCGAACTGGATGGCGTGCAGTTTCCACGTTGCCCGGATCAGGCGCGGGTCAATCTGTACGAGCCGCATGCCTGCATCGGCAATGCGCGGCTGGCGACGCAACTGCTGGCAGATGTCGTGCGGCGCAATAGCCTGTTGCTGGAGCACTGCGAAGTGCGCGCTATTGATTGCAAATCACCTCGCGAGGTCCATATACGGCTGGACGAAAGCACTCTGCGCTGTCGTGCGGTAGTTGTGGCGGCCGGTGGCTGGAGTCGGCAATGGATACCGGGTCTGCAACTGGAAACCCGCTCCATTCCGCTGGCCCGGGTGCTGACCGACACAGAATGCGGCATGCCGCTGATTGATGCCGTCAGCCAGAGTTACCTGATCCCTCTGACCCGTCAGGTGATGCAGACCGGCTGTGGCTTTCGCGACACGCAGCAATCCCCGGATGATCTGCCACCCACCGACCTGCGCAATCGGCAAAACGCTGTTGAGCGGGTGCGCCAGCTCACCGGCTGCATCCACCCTGAGGTGCTTGACGTGCTGCCGGGGTTTGACAGCTACAGCCCTGACGGTCGCCCGCTGCTGGGCTTTGTCGGGGAAGACAGTCCGGTGTTCCTCGCCAGTGGCATGTGCGGCCTGGGCTTCAAGTTCGCTCCGGGCATCGCCCAGATAGCTTTTGAGCAGATGCAAAGCCACCTGCTGGGTCAGGAAGCCAGCGCCGGCTGGTCGGCACTTTGTCCGAGGCGTGCCATGCAACATGCAGACGTTGTCGCTGGAGTGCAGCCATGACGATGCTCAAAGTCGGCGTGTCTGCCTTGTTTGACCCGGCGGACACGCCCCACGCGAGAACCTTTCTGCGGGCGATGTGCGTAGCGCGAAACTTCATACCTGCGCTGGCTCAGGTGCAGTGGCATTTCCTTGATGACGGCGCCAATCGTGTGCGTGCCGAGCAGGTCGCGGAGCATATGGTGGCCGCCGACGTCGATCTGATGATCGGCCATTTTTCATCCGACGCGGCGGTCAGCGCAGCGCCGGTTTATCGGCAATCGGGCATCCCGCTGCTGACCCCGGCGGCGACCATCGATTGCCTGACGCAAGACCATCACAACGTGTTCCGTTTTTGTCCGTCGGACCGACAACTGTCCAGGGATCTGCTCGGCTGGATCGCGGTTAAAGGCTGGCAGACCGTGCACATCAGCGCCGATCACAGCGCTCACGGACAAGCCCTTGCCAAGGGTATTGCCCGGGCTGCGCGGGATTACGGCATACACAAGACCGACGAGCGCGAGCAGGCGCAGGCGGAGGTATTTGCCGGTCGCCTGCGCAGCAGTCGCGAGCACTGGCAGCGACGTCGCGCCCAGGGCAGTCAGCGGCCGCTGATCCTGACCGATGACGCCGCTTCGCCCTATCTGGGCAACGCCGCTGCGGACGATTGCAACACCTGGGTAATCGGCTTCGGCAATGCCGAAACTGAAGCGCAGCCATGTCCGGGCACTTTGCAGTACACGGCGCTGTTCGGAACAGCCGCTGAAACGGCTCCTGAAACCTACTACCGGGAAAGCCTGCTTCTGTTCCATGTGCTGGGCGTATTGGCCAGCCGTAATTGGCGTCGAGCAGAGCTGCTTCATGCGCTCAATCACACCACCTTCAACACGCCGATGGGCGAGGTCAGTTTCGACCAGGGTGAGCGCCGGGGCGCATTTAACACCCTCTGGCGGGTTGGCCCTCAAGGGCTGCAAGCCATTTCCGAATAGCAACGCCTTAAACACTATGGATGGGACGCAAATGAGTGCATCAACAACAGGGGGCGTGCACGCAGACGCCGTGTGTATCGGCTTCGGCCCGGCAGGCATCGCGCTGTCGTGTGTCTTCGAAGACGCCCGCGATGCGGGTTCGCCGCTCGGTGAGCTTTCCGTACGTTTTCTTGAAGCCGCCCATGACACACAATGGCATCGCGAACTGCTGCTCAGCGGCACCGACATCAATCATCACGTGTTCCGTGATCTGGTCACGCCGCGCAATCCGCGCAGTCGCTTTTCGTTTGCCATGTACCTCAAGGATAAGGGCCGCCTGTTCGATTTCGGCCTGCTGGGTCGCCCGGCCAGCCGCCATGAATGGTCGGATTACCTGCGCTGGGTCTCGGCCCAGGTGGATGGTCAAACGCAGTTCAACGCGCCAGTCAGCGAAATCCTGCCGGTGATGGAGGAGGGACGCCTGAGCGCTGTGTGCGTCGAGACGCCGAATGGCTTTGTCGAAACCCGAAATATCGTGCTGTCCAGCGGCAGCGCGCCTGCCATCCCGGAACTGTTTCAGGGCCTGCTCGGCCCTACGCTGTTCCACACCTCGCAGTTTCTGACCCGCTTGCAGGCGTTCGGTGACTCATTGCCCAAACGCTGGCTGGTGGTCGGTTCCGGGCAGAGCGCCAGTGAGTCGGTGCTGGAGCTGATCGCCCGTGAGCGAAACCTCCTTGTACATTCGGCCCATCGGTCTGCGGGTTTCAAACTGACCCAGCTCGGGCAGTTCCCCAATCGGGTGTTCGCGCCGGATCACGTGGATTACTTCCACAGCCTGGACCCGGTCGCGCGCCAGCGTTTCCTGTGCTGGAGCCGTTCGACCAACTACGCCGGTATTGACCCGGACGAAAGCCAGAAGCTGTTCTCGTTGATCTACGAAGACGCCATCGCCGGCCGCCAACGCCTGCGTACCCATGCCTACAGCGAGATCCGCCAGGTGGAAAAAACCACTGATGGTTACCGGGTCACGCTGACAGACACCTTTAGCTTGCACAGTCAGGTGCTGGAGGTAGACGTGATCGTGCTGGGCACTGGTTATCAGCAACCTGTCATACCGCCGCTGTTGAGCAATTTGCAGCCGTGGCTCAAAGCCGATGTGGATGGAGGACTGGTGATTGATCGCGATTACCGCGTCGCCACCCAAGGCCAGTGCGACGTGAACGTGTGGGTCAATGGACTCTCCGAACGCAGCCACGGTATCAGCGACAGTCAGTCGTTTTCGCTGATGGCATTGCGCGCCGAGCGTATCGCGCTGGGCCTCGAACGCGCCGTGCAGGCGCAAACCCTTGAACCGCTGCTGACGGAATGACGTGACCCTCATGTACAACAATATTTCCGAAATCGTTCACGACCAGACGTTTCTCAAAGTAGCGGGGATCGGGCCTGAGTTCTTTTTAAAAATGGAGTCGCTGAATCCTGCGGGCTCGATCAAGCTCAAGACGGCCGTCGGCCTGGTCGATGATTTGCAGAGCCGGGGTCAGATCAACGCGGACACCGTGCTGATCGAATCCTCGTCGGGCAATCTGGGGGTGGCGCTGGCGATGATCTGTGCCGAGCGCGGCATCAGGTTCACGTGTGTAGTAGATCCCAACAGTTCCAATCACAACATCCGCCTGATGCAGACCTATGGGGCGGAGGTCATCCAGGTCGATGCGCTGGACGCCAACGGCGGATATCTCGGTACGCGCATCGCGCTGATCCGCCAGAAAGTCGCGGCTGACCCGCGCTACGTGTGGCTTAACCAATACGAAAACGCTGCCAATCCGCGCGCTCATGCCCGAACGACTGCGCAGTCCATCGGCCGCCACTTCGGCCATGTGGATTACCTGTTTGTTGGCGCGGGGACCACCGGCACCCTGATGGGCTGCGTGCAGTATTTTCGGCGTCACCACCCTGCGACGAAGATTGTGGCGGTGGACAGCGTGGGCTCGGTGACCTTTGATACGCCGCCCGGCAAGCGTTTCATTCCAGGCCTTGGGACGAGTCAGCGGCCGCCGATTTTCAATGCCGAAGGCATTCACTATCTGGAAATGGTCCCGGAAGAGCGGACCATTGCCATGTGCCGTTTATTGGCGCGCAGTAAAGGTCTGCTGGTGGGCGGTTCCACCGCGACGGTCATCGCGGCGGTGCATGCCTGGCGTGAGCGCATTGAACCGGGTTCGGTGGTCGTTGCGTTGTCGCCGGACTGGGGCGAGCGTTACCTCGATACCCTCTACGACGATCACTGGGTCGAGCAGCGTTTTGGCCGTCAGGTGTTGCAGATGACCCTGGATGACATGCCCATCGAGCCGTCCAGGACCACCGATTTGCACAGTGCACGTCTGAAGCAATCGGCCTTTCATGTGGTGGATGGCAAGACCGTTGCGCGGATTCTTGCCGAGGATCCAGTGGCTTGCATCGACGATGTCCAGCAGGCCTATCTGGAGCATCACGCCGGGCGCAGCATCAACCCCGACAGTTACTTTCTGCGCTTTCCCCTCGCAACGGCCAATCGCATTATCGCCCTGCCTGCCAGCCTGTCCGGTGAGCAACCGGTCAGTGGCATCAAGTGGATCTCCAGTTTCCCCGGCAACATTGAGTCCGGTCTGCAACGTGCCTCAGCGGTATTGATCCTCAATGATGCGCGCAGCGGTTATGCCTATGCCTGCCTGGAAGCGTCGCGGATCAGCGCCATGCGCACTGCGGCTTCAGCGGTGCTGGCGGCGCGCTGGCTGAACAGGCAGCAGCGCAGGATAGGGCGCTTGTCGGTGGTAGGGGCCGGGTTCATTGCCCGAACCATTCTCGACATGTTCGTCAGCGATGGTTGGCAGATCGAAGCGCTGGAGGTGTTCGACCTGCACAGCGATTCAGCTGCCGCACTGGTCGGTCACGCCACGGTTCAGCATGAGCTGGTCTGCCAGGCGGTGGACCTCGATAGCGCTTTGCAGGCGGACGTCGTGGTCTTCGCCACCACCGCGCTGAGCCCGTATGTCATTGAGCAGCGTTTTCGGCCTGAGCAGATCCTGCTCAATATTTCCCTGCGGGACCTGGGGCCGGACATCATCGCCCAGGCCAATAACATCCTTGACGACGTCGAGCATTGCCTCAAAGCCCAGACTTCGCCGGATCTGGCCGTTCAGCGCTATCAACACCGTGCTTTTATCACTGGCACCCTGGCGCAACTGATGCTGGGCGAGGTGGAAGTCAGCCCGGACCGGCTGACGATTTTCTCGCCGTTTGGCCTCGGTGTACTCGATCTGGCGGTGGGCAAGCGGGTCTATGACCGCGCAGTGGGGCAGGGCGCGGCATTGCCGGTGCCGGAGTTTTTCTTCGAATCGAAGCGCTGGTGATGACCATGCCAATGTTCATCGACGCTCAACGCATTGCCATCATCGGCATGGGCTCTCGCGGCCTCAGCGTGCTGGAGCAGCTGATCGGTGAGGCCCGACGGGTTCCGCACACGCCGCTGATGATCGATCTGTTCGACCCACAACTGCCCGGCAGCGGTCTGCATCTGCCGGAGCAGCCTGACTACTTGATGCTCAACACCATGGCGGGCCAGTTGTCCGGGTTTTCATCGGCGTACCCGGCCTCGGAGCCTGATGAAGCGCCGGGCCTGACCTTCCTGCAATGGTGCACCGCCAAGGGGCTGCGTCTGGATGAACGCGGTCACGTAAGCGTCAGCGGGAGCGGGCGGGCCATCGAGTTTGCTGACTTTGTGCCGCGCAAGCTGCTCGGCCGTTACCTGCGCGATTGCTATCGGTATCTGCTGACGCTTTGTCCGGCGCATGTGCAGGTCAAACATCGTCGCGACCGTGTCATTGGCTGTCGCCCGAATCCTGACGATCAAGGCTTTCACCTGGATACCGCTGACGGACTGCACCTTGAAGCCGAGGCAGTGTTTCTAACCACCGGACATGCGCCGCAACCGGATACAAATTGTGGTGCTAAACGCGTAGCGATTGAAGGTCTTGGCCTGAGTGCCATGGATCAGATCGCTCACCTGACCGAAGGTCGCGGTGGCCGTTTCGTTCGTGACGACGGCCAGAGCGCCTGGCGTTATCAGCCTTCGGGGCGGGAGCCGCAGATTTATCTGTTTTCCCGTTCGGGCCTGCCGTTTCATTGCCGGCCGCAAGGCAGGTCGTCCGCTTCGGTGACGCAACGGTTGTTCTTCACGGCGCAGGCCATTGTCGAACTGCGCGAACACAGTACAGAAGGGCGACTGGATTTCGCTGAACAGATTTTGCCGCTGATCGAAGACGAGATGCGCGCCGTTTTCTATCTGGCGAAGGTGCGCCTGCAACAACCTGAGCGGCTGGATCGCGTTAGCCAATCACTGCAAAGCGCGAACGGCACCAAAGCCCTGCGGGACGTTTATGCGGCATTGGCTGAGGAGTTTGGCCCGTTCGAGCCGCAGGACTATCTGAGCATTTGCGGTTGGCAAGGTGATCCGCAGCACTACCCGCAATGGTTTCGGCAATGGATTGCCTGCGATCTGGCGCGCGGCTCCCTGGGCGTTGATGCCAGCCCGCTCACACAAGCGCTGGAGGTCTGGCGTGATTGCCGAGACCTGTTGCGCCTGACCGCCGATCATGACGGCCTCAATGATCGCTCGACCCTTGAGTTCTTCGGCGCATGGGCGGGCCTTGGTAATCGGCTGGTCGGTGGGCCGCAGAAAGAACGGTACGAAGATTTGCTGGCGCTGCTGGATGCAGGCGTGGTCACGCCTTTAGCACCTGACAGCATCCACGCTATTGAAATCGACGAACTGATCAATGCCCGCAACCCCCATAGCGGCCTGAGCCAGAGCCATTCGCCTGTGATCAACGACATGCTGGCACAGGGGCTGATCAGGGCCGCGCATCCATACCCGGCTGACGGTATCGCGGTTGATGCCCAAAGCCGGGCGTTACGTCGTGACGGTTCAACCCACCAGCGCCTATGGGTGCTTGGACCCTGCGTCGAAGGCAGCACCTTTTACAACCATTACGTGCCAACGCCGGATCCAGCCTGCAAAGCGCCGCTGCAGGCGCGGATTGCGGTGCAGGCATGCCTTGCTGCGCTGCACGCCGAGGTCGAGAACCTGGCGGTGTATTAACCCGAAGCATCCACCTCTGTCCCATCACTGAAAAAGGATTATCTCCATGGTCGAGATCACTTTGCTGACCGCGCTCGCCGGCGCTTTTATCGTGCTGATCATCAGCCCCGGCCCGAACTTTCTGGTCATCACCCAGTTGTCCATCAGCCAGTCCCGGCAGCAGGGCATCTGCGCCGGGCTAGGCGTCGCGTCGGGCAGCATCATCTGGGCATTGCTGGCCTGCACGGGGCTGGGGCTGATGTTCCAGCAACTGCCTTGGGCGCAACCCGCTTTGCAGTTGCTGGGAGGCGCCTACCTGATCTGGCTGGGCAGCAAAAGCCTGCGCAATGCCGGGGCGCAACCCAAGCCGCGCAACATCGGCGAACTGGGTATTGGCAGCCTGGGGCGGGCGTACCGCTTCGGTTTGCTGACCAACATGACCAATCCCAAGGCACTGGCGTTCTACACCAGTGTGTTCACCACTGTATCGACTCCAGGCTTGCCGATGTGGGTGCGCACCGCCGGCGTTTCGATCATTGCCGTGCTGGCCATCTCCTGGTTCGTGTTGCTCGCCACCCTGTTTTCCATTCCCGCGGTGCAGGCGCGTTACCAGCGCATGAAAAAGGCCATCGACCTCACTACGGGTGTGTTCATGGTCGCGTTTGGTCTGCGCTTGCTGATTGGGTTGTGGCCTGTCTGATCCGCAACCTGCGCGACCCCCTATCAAACAAATCATGAATCACTGAATAGGTGCGATTTTTGTGGGAGCGGTGCTTGCCCGCGATAAGAGCACCGCGATTTACCCTTCAGACCGCGTCGCCCTTATCGCGGGCAAGCACCGCTCCCACACGGAACTGTGTTTGCTGCGCGACAGTGCGGTGTCAGGGGCACGGGGCAACTCTTATTGATTTGAACAAGGATGAACACCATGCAAAGCAATGATTGGCACTACCCGACCTCAATCCGGGTAGGGGCAGGACGGGTTCGGGAATTGGCCAGTGCCTGCGAAGCCAGCGGTATCCGTCGGCCCCTGCTTGTGACCGACCGTTTTCTCGGGGGCACTGACATGATCCAGCGTGCGCTGGCCGATTGCCGCAAGGCGCTTGGCATCTGCGGTCTGTTCGATCAGGTCAAAGGCAACCCGACCGGGACCAACGTCGCCGAAGGGCTGCAAGCCTACAAAGCAGGCAGCCATGACGGCGTGATTGCCTTCGGGGGCGGTTCGGCGCTGGATGCTGCCAAGGCCATCGCGTTGATGTCCGGTCAGACTCGCCCGCTGTGGGACTTTGAGGACATCGGCGAAAATCATCGGCGTGCTGATCCTGAGGGCATCGCTCCGATTATCGCTTTGCCTACCACGGCCGGGACCGGCTCGGAAGTCGGCCGGGCCTCGGTAATCACGGACGAACAGGCGCGGGTCAAACGCACCATCCTGCACATCCGGATGATGCCGCGAGTGGCGATTCTTGATGCTAACCTGACACTTGGCTTGCCCGCTGACCTGACCGCAGCAACCGGTGTCGATGCCTTGACCCACTGCATGGAAGCGTACTGCTCGCCGAAGTATCACCCCATGGCAGAAGCCGTTGCGGTGAAGGGCATGCAGATGATCAAGCAGTTCCTGCCTAGAGCGGTTGCCGATGGCAGCGACCTTCAGGCCCGGCAGGAAATGCTCGTCGCTTCCAGCCTTGGCGCAGCCGCCTTTCAGCGTGGGCTGGGCGGTGTACATGCGATTGCTCAGACGCTTGGCGCCCTGTATGACCATCATCACGGGTTGCTTAATGCGATCCTTCTGCCCTACGTGTTGCAAGCGAATCAATCGGTGCTGGGGCCGCAGATGGATGAGTTGGCGGTGGCGCTGGGTTTGACCCGGCCGGGCTTTAACGGGGTGATGGAGTGGCTGCTGACGCTGCGTGAGCAAATCAGTATTCCCCATACCCTTGGCGCGTTGGGTATCGACGAGCGTGACGCCGCGCTGGTGGGGCAGATGGCCTTTGCCGATGGCTGCTCGCACACCAATCCGATCCGCCATTCGGCTGAGATGTACACGCAGATTTTCTGTAATGCGGTGCGAGGCCGGTGATTATTGATGACGCAACGATCAAGCGCATTGACGATGTCTGGCATGGCGTCGTTGATGAGGGCCGGATTGTCGGTGGCGTGTTGCTGCTGGCGCAGGCGGGCGAGCTTCGTTATGCCTGCGCCCGGGGTTGGGCGGATCGTGAGGCTCTGAGGCCTATCACTCGCGATGAGCGTTTCAGGCTGGCGTCGCTGACGAAGCTGATCACTTCGGTCTGCATCCTGCGCTTACAGGAGCATGGCCTGTTATGCATCGACGATGCGGTGAACCGCTGGCTACCGGACTTCACGCCGAAACTGGCGGACGGCTCAGCGCCGATCATTTCGTTGCGCCATCTGCTGTCCCACACGTCTGGCCTGGCCTATGGGTTCGAATTGCCCGTCGGTAATGCCTACGAGCAGGCCGGCATCAGCGACGGGCTGGACCGTGTCGCTTTCGATCAGGCTGAAAACCTGCGACGGCTGGCGAGCATTCCTTTGCTGTTCAAACCAGGCGGTGCGTGGCGGTATTCAATCGCCACCGACGTGCTGGGAGTGGTCATTCAGCGTGCGACCGGCATGACGTTACCTGAGGCCATTGAGCATTGGGTCACCGGGCCGCTGGGGATGATCGCTACCGGGTTTCAGGAGGGTGATCCGCAAACCCTGGCGTGTGCCTACAAGGACGACGTCTGTTTGCCGGTATTGATCAATGGCAATGATGAGCTGCGTCTGGAAACAGGTCGAGCCAGCGTATCGGCTTATCGCAGCGGTGATCCACACGGCTGGCCATCGGCCGGGGCCGGGATGATCGGCAGCGCCGATGACTATATGCGTTTGCTGGAATGCTTGCGGCTCGGCGGCGCGCCGTTATTAGCCAAGGCCGCCACGTCCAGTCTGTTAAGCAATGCGATTGGCGAAGTGCAGATCGAGGGCAGGGGGCCGGGCTGGAAGTTTGGCCTCGGGCCCATGCTGTTGACCGATCCGCTTCAGGCCCAGCAGTTACAGGGGGCCGGAAGCTGGTCGTGGTGCGGGATTTACGGTTGCCATTATTGGGTCGACCCGCAAGCCGCGATCAGTCTGGTGGCGATGACCAACACTGCTGTGGCGGGTGCCTGGGGAGCATTTCCTGACGCGCTGATCGAAGCGATTTATGCGCCCCGAGCCATCAAGCCCTTGTGAATTGCTTACGGTAGCTGCTCGGGCTGACGCCGACGATGTTGCGGAAGTGGCGACGAAAAGACTCTTCGGAACCGAACCCGGCCACCTCCACGACTTCAGTCAGGCGCATGTTCGACGACTCGAGCAATTCCTTCGCGTAGGCAATGCGCTCGCCCAGCAGCCAGTCGTTGGGGGTCAAACCGGTGCTTTCCATGAAACTGCGATGCAGCGTGCGGGTGCTGACGGCTGCGTGATCCGCCATGTCCTTGATACTGTGCTGGCGTTGCAGGTCGCTGCGGATCCAGTCCATCAGCTTTGATATCGGGCCTTCGCTGGCAGAGACCAGCTGGCGCGAGGCGTATTGTGATTGACCGCCTTCACGGTGGGGCGGGATGACCATGCGCTGCGCGACCATGTTTGCGACTTTCGCGCCGTGATCGTTACGCACCAGATGCAACATCATGTCCAGGCCCGCGGCAGAACCCGCAGCGGTGACGATCTGGCCCTGATCGACATACAGCTCATTGGGCTGGATCGTCAGCTCCGGGTACATGCTGGCCAGCAGATCGGTATAGCGCCAGTGAGTCGTGACACGCTTGCCTTCGAGCAAACCCGCCGCCGCCAGGACAAATGCACCGGTACAGATCGAGCAGATGCGTGCGCCACGAGCATGCGCCGCCTGCAACTGAGCGATCAGCTTGGGAGGAACCTCGGATTCGACCCCGCGCCAGCCTGGCACGATGATGGTATCGGCGTTCTCCAGCAACACTTCACCGGGCGTCGGCACGATGGTAATGCCGCCTGCCGCCGTGATCTGGCCTTCATCCACCGGGAAGGTGGCGAACTCATACCAGGTGACACCCAGCTCGGGTCTTTTCAGGGCGAATACTTCAACCGTGCAGCCGAATTCGAAGGTGCACAGCTGGTTGTAGATGAGCGCGACGACAAGATGATTTTTCATGGCACGATGTTACCGGATATTGGCATTTCCGCCAGTAGTCCGGTGCAAATGTACTGGTTAACCTGAAGCCCTGAAATCAGGCGGTTGCCTAAACATTTGCCAGCGGTCGCCGGTGCGATCCAGGAGTACGTTCGTGTCTATCAACATCGGTATCTACGTCTACGACGACGTCGAAGTTCTCGATTTCGCAGGTCCTTACGAAGTCTTCACCACCGCGACGCGTATGCATTTGCGCAAAAGCCGCGATGACCGGGCGTTGTTCAACGTATTCACCATCGGCCGCACACTCGACCCGATCCGCGCCCGTGCCGGGCTGAAAGTCGATCCCGATTTCTCCATCGATGACCACCCGGTGATGGATTGCCTGATCGTGCCGGGCGGTGTGGTCAATGCCGAGCTGGAAAAGGCTGACGTGATCCACTGGATCAGCGGCCAGTCCGTACCGGAGCGCGTGGTGGCGGCAGTCTGCACCGGTGCCTTTCTGCTGGTCAAGACCGGCAAGCTGGCCGGTAAGCAAGTGACCACGCACTGGGAAGACATTGATGACCTTAAAGAGATGTTTCCGTCGGTCGATGTGCTTAGCACGTTGCGTTGGGTAGACGAGGGCGCTTTCGTGACCTCGGCGGGGATTTCTGCCGGCATCGACATGAGCCTGCACCTGGTGGAGCGCCTGCACAGCCGAGAGCTTGCCGAGCGTACTGCATTGCAACTGGATTTCGACTGGACCGAGAACGATTGATCTGACGGTGTCGACCGGGTCAGCGAGACGCATCCTTGCTTAGAGTTTTCCTGTCAAACAAGACACATGAATCACTGAATTCAAGTGCACCCCTGTAGGAGTGAGCTTGCTCGCGATAACGTCAGCTCAGCCGATAAATCCGGCGGTCACGAAACCGAATCGCGAGCAAGCTCACTCCTACATGTCCGTATTTGCTGCGCGATAGCGCGGTGCCATGGACACCGGGGCAGTTCCTGCATCTTCTATCCCCGCCTTTTTCCGCAACAAGCTGGCATAGCAGGTTTGTTGCACGCCACTATCTCCTCAACGCGCAGTCCAGAGCCTTCAACGCTTACAGAGTGCAAGAAAAATGAATACCCACTTCTTCAAAATCGTCCAGACCGTTGCTTCCCATGGCTCGTTTTCGGAAGCCGCTGCGATTCTGGGTTGCAGTCAATCGAACATCAGTTACGCCATCAAGGAAGTGGAAGACTATTTCAACAAGCGGCTTTTCATCCGCAGCCGGGCCGGGTGCGTCCTGACGCCGGAGGGTCAGGTCATCAGCCGTACGCTGGACAGTCTGTTGGCGACGCTTGAGCAGCTAAAAAAAGTCAGCTCAGCGGCAGTGTCACGGTTCATTACTGTAGCCATATGGACGAGACGTCTCTGGCGGCATGCGTAGAGGCGATGACCCGGCTGCATCCGGGGGTGCATTTGAATGTGGAGCATGGCAGCGAGCAGCATCCGACGCTGGATGTGTTGCGACGGGAGTTGGCGGATATTCTGATCCTGCCCACGACGACGCTTGATGAGTATCACGTTGAGCATGTGCGCTGGTCGGATGCTTATGTGTTGGTCGCTGCCCGAAGCCGTTTGCTGACTCCGCGGCCGTTTCACGAGTTGTGCGAGGGCGTGAGGTATGTGTCCTGGCGTCATGCGGGTGTGGAGCGGTTGCATGGGCAGTTGGCAGCCGCTCAGGTGCGCCTTAGTCATCGTGGGGAGTTGAGTTGTGTGGCGACGTTGCTGGATCTGGTTGGGAAGGGGCAATGTATGACGATTTTGCCCAGTCGCCTGATTCCGGACGATGGTGGTTTGTTCGAATGTGTCCGGTTGCCGGTGCAGGTGGAGCGCAGTATCAGTGTTATCGCCCGGCCGGGGTCGTTGTTGTCCAATGCGGCGAATGAGGTGATTGAGGTGCTGAAGCGGTTGCCGGTGGGGGATTAGGTTTCACTGGGTCGTAACTCAATTGTCGACGCGCGATTGCCTTGTAAACCCAGGTTCCTTGTGGAAGCGAATTCATTCACGAGGCGGCTGGTACATGCGCGGCCTATAGGTTAGTCGAAACATGCTCTTGATCTGCTCTTGATGTTGACCTTAAGCGCCCCGTTAAACCACGCCGGCCGGAATTCGATATTGCTGCGTGGGGTGAACCGGCAGGGATGCCGGTTTAGCCGCCTCAGGCCATGGATGGCCGGTGGCGGCGGCCCCACGCAGCAATGTCGGATTACGGGTATGCCGAGCGACAGCGAGGGACCCAGTGGTGGGGCAAGAGCCTTTTGCTTACTTTTGGGCTCCTTTCAAAAGTGAGGCGCTGTAAAAGCGCAACCAATATCAGCCTTTACGCGGAAACGGATATGTGAAGAGCATCTCGCGCTTCAATGGATACGGCCCAGTGGCCGCCCTCACCAAATCCCAGAAAGCACGAAAGGGAGCCTGGGCTCCCCTTCAAGGTTTTTTCGATGCTCTTTTTTGTTGTTGGGCGGCCTCTTGTTATTTTTGGTGGCCGTACCCTTGTCGCTGTTTTTAAGCGATCCCATTGGGGATCAAGAGCAAACGTATTTTTTTGAGCGCTGATGCGGCTTTTATCGTGTTGATCCAACCAGGTCTGGAGCTACCTCAGGGTAGTTTTGTTGTTCTCTGTCCGGTTGCGAGGATCTTTTCAAGGTCCTCAGAAAAGCTATCCACTCCAAAAAAATCTGTTAGCTGCGCCTCTGTCCGTGTTGTTCTTGTTATGTCAGAGCCGATACGTCTTGTTTTTATTGGGTTACTGCGCATTGTTATTTTTGTTGTACTGAAGATATAGCAGGAGGCGTGCCAGTTTTTTAAAGGCCTTTGAAATCAGGGGTATGGAGGAATTTGGGCGCTTTGGATTGAGTGAAAATCCTTGGCGACTGTTTCCGTGTTACCCGTTTTTTCCTGCTTACTGAGGTCAGGGTAACACTCTGTGACATCATGTCGCACCTTATGCCGACAGGCGTGCCTTGGCGACCTTCGAGCCGTTGACCTTGCCAAGGGCGTCGCAGATGCCTTGCCCGGCATTGATCAGCCGGTTCAGATTGACTCCGGTTTCGATCCCCAGCCCATCAAGCAGGTAGAGCACATCCTCGCTGGCAACGTTGCCACTCGCACCTTTGGCGTAGGGGCAGCCGCCCAGCCCGGCTACGGAGCTGTCGAATACGTGGATACCTTCCAGCAGGCTGGCATAGATGTTGGCCAAGGCCTGGCCGTAGGTGTCGTGAAAATGCCCGGCGAGTTTGCCCCGGGCGATGCGCCCCGCGACGACATCGAACAGCTCACGGGTTTTATCAGGAGTGCCGACACCAATGGTATCGCCGAGGGATATTTCGTAGCAGCCCATGCCAAGCAGCTCATTGGCGACTGCTGCGACTTGCGCGGGCGCGATTACGCCTTCATATGGACAGCCCAATACGCAGGAGACATAGCCGCGGACCTGCATGCCGTGCAAGCGTGCGGCTTCCATGATCGGGGCGAAGCGTTCCAGGCTTTCACTGATTGAACAGTTGATGTTGCGTTGCGAGAAGGTTTCGGACGCAGAGGCAAACACAGCAACTTCTCTGACGCCAGCGGCGAGGGCATCTTCAAAGCCGCGATAGTTTGGGGTCAGTGCGGCGTAGGTCACCTTGTCATTGCGCTGAATGCTGGCGAAGACTTCTGCCGAGCCCGCCATTTGCGGTACCCACTTGGGTGACACAAAGCTACCGACTTCGATGTAGGTCAGTCCGGTCGCTGACAGCTCATCCACCAGTTTTACTTTGTCCGTGACGCTGACAGGCCGCGATTCGTTCTGCAATCCGTCGCGAGGTCCCACCTCTACCAGGCGCACTCTTTCAGGTAATGGCATGTCTGGCTCCTTCTCGAATGACTCGAGAATAATTCTGCAATTATTTGATTTTTATTGTTTTACTCAGCTCCAGCTTGCAGCGTTCTTCAGCGGTATCCAGCTCCAGCTGCATGTGCTGGATATCCAGCAGTTGCTGTTCCAGCTGAATGCGGCGTTCGCTGATTTTGCCGAGCATGGTCTGCAGTTGTTTGTGGTTGCCGCCGGTAGGGTCGTACAGCTCGATCAGTTCTCTGCATTCGGCCAGAGAAAAACCGATGCGCTTGCCACGCAGAATGAGTTTGAGCGTCACTTTGTCTCTGGCCGAGTAGATACGCTCCAGGCCACGTCTTTCGGGGGCTAGCATGCCTTGCTCTTCGTAGAAACGGATCGCCCGGGTGGTGATGTCCAGCTCGCGGGCGAGATCGGAGATGCTGTAGGTCTGGCTGGTCATGTACGCGCTCGGCGGGAAAACAGAGGCTTAACCTAAGGTTCCCTTTACGTATACGTCAAGCAGGAAATACTGCAGGGCTTACTCAGCTCCATGGCTTGGAATGTATTTCTGTGTGAGCCGGGCTTGGCCGCGATAAACGATAACGCGGCGTGCCTTGCAACCGTGTCTCATGCATCGCGGGCAAGCACCGCTGCCACAGAAGATCGGCGTCTATTATTAGAAAGTGTTTAAATAACAAATGATTACCGTCTGACATTCAAGCCATCTCTAGCTTGTTCTCATGCGCCGTGACCTGCTGACACAGCTCGATGATCTGCTCGCGCATCCAGCGATTTGCCGGGTCCTGGTCAGTGCTTTCATGCCAGTACAGGTGCGTTTCCACCGCCGGAACGTCACATACCGGCAGCGGGAAGTAGCGCAGTTCATGACGTTTGGCGAAGCGTTCCGGCACGGTCATGACCATGTCGGTCTGCTGCAGTACTTGTGAAGCCATCAGGTAATGCTGTGAGCGCAGGGCCACTTTGCGCTGGATGCCCATTTTCCCCAACGCCAGGTCGACATAGCCGAGCCCGCTGCGACGGCTGGAAATATGAATGTGCGACGACGACAGGTAGTCATCCAGCTTGAAGGCTTCCTTGCTCGCCAAGGGATGCCCCTGGCGCATGGCACAGACGTATTTATCAGCCATCAGCTTGACGTGGCGTACCTGCGGGTCGGTGTTGAGCGGCGCATCTACGGCGAAATCAAGGCGACCGGCAGCCAGTTCTTTGGTCATCTCCCGACGCTTCGATAAGAAGCTTTCGATGGTCACCTGCGGTGCCTGGCGGCGCAGACGCTGAAACAGGGCGGGCAGGATCACCGCTTCAGTCAGGTCAGTCATGCTGATCCGGTAGTTTTTTACGGCCTGCAGCGGGTTGAATATCCGGCTTTCCTGCACCGAGACTCTCAATAGCGACAGCGCATTGCGCACCGGGCCAATGATGTTCTGGGCCATCGGCGTGGGCACCATGCCCTGGGCGGTGCGGACGAACAGCGGATCGTTGAAGGTTTCGCGAAGGCGGGCCAGCGCATTGGATACCGCGGGCTGAGTGATGCCGACGATTTGTCCGGCGCGGGTCAGGTTGGCTTCTGTGTAGATCGCGTCAAAGACAATGAAAAGGTTGAGATCGACCTTGCTCAGGTTCATGCCGTGCGCCTCTTGTGTTGTTCTTATTGTGTCGCTGCCTCAGGGGAGCGTTGCCCGATCATATATCGGTTATGAATGTTTATACACGCGGAGAATAGATTAGATAAATGTTGGTGGGCGGCCTAGCATCGTTACATGACCTTACAAACCTCACTCAGAAGGTAGTTGCCCCATGGATTTTGCCTACTCCCCGAAGGTTCAGGAATTGCGCGAACGCGTCGCGGCGTTCATGGATAACCACGTTTATCCCGCTGAGCCCATATTTGAGCAGCAAGTGGCTGAGGGCGACCGTTGGCAGCCTACGGCGATCATGGAAGAGCTCAAAAGCAGGGCCAAAGCCGAGGGTTTGTGGAATCTATTCCTGCCTGAGTCTGAGCTGGGGGCCGGTCTGACCAATCTGGAGTACGCGCCATTGGCAGAGATCATGGGGCGTTCATTGCTGGGGCCGGAGCCTTTCAATTGTTCGGCGCCTGATACCGGCAACATGGAAGTGCTGGTGCGCTATGCAAGCGAGGCGCAGAAAAAACAGTGGCTGGAACCGTTGCTGCGCGGGGAAATTCGCTCGGCTTTCGCCATGACCGAGCCTGATGTTGCCTCGTCGGATGCCACCAATATGGCCGCTCTTGCTGAGCGCCAGGGTGATGAATGGGTCATCAACGGGCGCAAGTGGTGGACGTCGGGTGCCTGCGATCCGCGCTGCAAGATTCTGATCTTCATGGGCCTGAGCAATCCCGATGGGCCGCGCCATGAGCAGCATTCGATGATCTTAGTGCCGACTGACACGCCCGGCTTGAAAATTGTCCGTCCATTACCCGTATTCGGTTACGACGATGCGCCTCATGGGCACGCCGAAGTCGTCTTCGAAAATGTTCGGGTGCCTTATGAGAACGTGCTGCTCGGGGAAGGGCGCGGCTTTGAAATAGCCCAGGGGCGGCTAGGACCGGGGCGTATCCACCACTGCATGCGCTCGATAGGCATGGCTGAACGTGCGCTGGAATTGATGTGTAAACGAGCAATCAGCCGGGAGGCTTTCGGGCGGCCGCTGGCGCGGTTGGGCGGCAATGTCGACAAGATTGCCGACTCGCGGATGGAGATCGATATGGCGCGCCTGCTGACATTGAAGGCGGCCTACATGATGGATACGGTGGGTAACAAGGTCGCAAAAAGCGAAATCGCCCAGATCAAGGTGGTGGCGCCGAACGTGGCGTTGAGGGTGATTGACCGGGCAATCCAGATTCATGGCGGTGCAGGGGTGTCCAACGACTTTCCGCTGGCTTATATGTACGCCATGCAGCGCACGCTACGCCTGGCCGACGGCCCGGATGAGGTCCACCGGGCGGCGATTGGCAAGTTCGAGATTGGCAAGTACGTGCCGAAGGAAATGCTGCGGGGCTGAGCTCAACTTTCATGCTGCAATTCTTGTGTACATATCCGTTACCGCTGTCACGGCTGATATTGGTTGCGCTTTTACAGCGCCTCACTTTTGAAAGGAGCCCAAAAGTAAGCAAAAGGCTCTTGCCCCACCACTCGGTCCCTCGCCTAGGCTCGGGATGCCCGCCCGCAGATCCTGAACCGTGGGCCGCCGCAACGGGCCATCCATGGCCCAATGCGGCTAACCCGGCGTCCTGCCGGGTTGCCCACGGTTCAGAATC